>JAYTZE010000050.1:0-2195 GCA_043742385.1 Ilumatobacteraceae bacterium | reverse complement strand
AGCGGTCCTTGGCGGCCGTTGCGGACTGGGGACCTGCCGAGGATTGGTCGGACTGGGCCGATGCAACGAGGTGACGTCTGGTTTGCAGCGACTCCAGGCGGTGACCGGCCAGTGCTCGTACTGACGCGAGACCCTGTCGCTGATCGCATCGGGGCCGTAGTGATCGCCGCTTTGACGCGAACCCGTCGTGGTCTGGTCTCTGAGCTCGAATTGACTACAGCCGAAGATGGAGTGCCATCGGACTGCGTTGTCAACTTCGACAATGTCCACACCCTTCCGCGCGACCTATTTCGCCGTCGCGTGACCACCCTTTCGCCGCGCCGCCTTGCCCAGGCATGTGCCGTTCTTGCCGCAGCTACCGACTGCTGATCAGGAGTCGTTGCTGTGAGTTCGACCGACGCGGACTACGCCCGTCGTCTGCAACGACTCAGCGGTCGAACGTGGAAGCGCCTGGTTCCCAACCCGTACCGCTGGAACGTGCGGCGCTTGGCCACCGGGCGAGTGCTCGACATTGGCTGCGGCATCGGTCGCTGTCTCGATTTCATTCGTCCTCGCGGCGTCGGTGTCGACCCCAATGCGACGGCAGTGGCGGTGTGCGTCGAGAACGGACATCAGGCGTTCACCCCCGACGAGTTCAGCACCGTCCACGGCGCACTCGAACCGAGCCGGCAGTTCGACACGCTGTTGTGCTCCCACGTGCTCGAGCATCTCGATGAACCAACTGGCGTCGAGTTGTTGCGCTCGTATCTGCCCTACCTCGGGGGGCAAGGCCGCGTCATTCTGATCACACCGCAAGAGCGCGGGCAGCGATCGGATCCGACGCACGTGCGGTTGATGGATCGCGATGCGCTGACCGAGCTGGCCGGCCAGTGTGGATTGGTGGTCGAGCGCATCTCGTCGTTCCCGCTGCCGCGACTCTTCGGCCGGTGGTTCATCTACAACGAGACCGTCACGATTGCCGCCAAGAGCGAGCAATGAGGCGCGCCGCTGCCGGATACTTCGTCGCCTTGCTCGTGGTGGTCGCGACATGGGCGGTTGGCACGCCGCGCTTCGCGTCTCCCGACGAACCCGCTCACGTTTACAAGGCCTACGGCACCGCGCACGGAGAATTGCTGGGTGCACCGGCGCCCGGTTTTCCCAACAACCTGCGCGAGTTCGACGGGCCCGATTCGCTCGGGCCACCAAATCTGCAGTGCTACAACGGTTTTCCCGACGTGCCGGCGTCGTGTGCGACGGAGATCGCGCCGCGACTGATCTCGTCGGCGGCGCGCTATCCACCGTGGTACTACGGATTGGTCGGCGTGCCCGTTGCGGTATCGGCACAGTCCGACACGGTGCTGGCGTATCGACTCGTCTCGGCGGTGCTGTGCGTTGGGTTGCTTGCGCTGGCGATGCATCTGGCCAAGCGCGCCCTGCGAGCCGACATCGTGGTGCTGCAGCTTGCAGTCCTCACTCCCATGGCGCTGTTCCTGATGGGGTCGGTCAATCCGAACGCCGTCGAGATCGCCGGGTTCGTCGCCGTGTGGGCCTGCCTGACCAGGGTGGCAACGGATCGTCAGCTGCCACGACGATTGCTGATCGTGGCCTCGTTGCTGTCTGCCGCAGTGGTGCTGATGCGACCGATCTCCATCGTCTGGATGGTTGGTGTGCTTGCCGTGGTGTTGACCGCGACAAGTCCTCGCAGGCGTCGCGAACTGTTCAGCCGGCCATTGCTGGTGTGGGCGGTCGGCCCAACTGCGGTTACGCTCGTCGCTTCGTGGGCGTGGGCCCTGTACGCGCGGTTCGAGGTGAAGGATCAGCGGGTGTCGAGCACGTTGGATCTGGCGGGGGTCTTGCGCCAGTCGGTCGAGAACTGGCCGCTGTACTTCCGCCAGACGATCGGAGTGCTCGGCTGGCTCGACACCACGCTTCCATGGTTTGCGTACGCCGCCTGGATCGCGGCACTGGTTGTCGTCGTCGTCGTACACCTGCGGAATGCGTCAGCCCGTGGGATGGTGGCGCTCGCTGCCCTCGTCGCCGTGTGGCTGGCGTTGCCGTTGATCATCAACGGCATCACCAATTCGCGAGCCGGGTTGTCGTTTCAGGGCCGCTACTCGCTGCCAATCTTCGTCGGCCTCGCGTTCTTGCCGATGTTCGGTGACCGCGTGACGATGCGATGGCCGCGAGTTCCGCAGCGTTGGCTGGTCGGTGCCGTG
>JAYTZE010000049.1:0-4464 GCA_043742385.1 Ilumatobacteraceae bacterium | reverse complement strand
GCGGTGAGTCGGCGCACCGTGTGCGACCCGATGTATCCGGCTCCACCGGTGACCAGAATGCTCATCCGATTCCCTCCTCGGTACGGAACCAGTGGATCATGCGGGTCAGTCCCTCGTCGAGGTCGATCATCGGCTGCCATCCGTATGCGGTGCTGATGAGGCTGATATCGGGTCGTCGTTGGGCGGGGTCACCCTCGCGTTCGGGCGGTAGCGGCACGGTGATGATTTCGCTTGACGAGCCGGTCAGCTCGACGACCTGTTCGGCGAGTTGGCGGATGGTGAACTCGTTAGGGTTGCCGACGTTGACCGGCCCGATGAGGTGACCATCGAGCACTGCGGTCAGCCCGATGATCTCGTCGGCCACATGACAGAAACTGCGCGTTTGCGAGCCGTCGCCGTGCAGGGTGATGGGGTCGCCGCGCATCGCTTGGACGACGAGGGTGTTGACGACACGGCCGTCGTCGGGGCGCATGCGTTCGCCGTAGGTGTTGAAGATGCGGGCAATACGCACGTCGAGGCCGTGCACGCGGTGGTAGGCCATGGTGATTGCCTCGCTGAATCGCTTGGCCTCGTCGTAACAACTCCGTGGTCCGATCGAGCTGACGTTACCCCAGTAGGTTTCGGGCTGCGGGTGCACCAACGGGTCGCCGTACACCTCGCTGGTCGATGCCAGGAAGAAACGGGCGTTGTGTTCGAGCGCGAGGTCCAGCAGGTTGCGGGTACCGGTGGAACCGACGGCGAGGATCTCGAGCGGCATCGTCGCAAAGTCGGCGGGCGAGGCCGGGCTGGCCAGATCGAGTATCGAGTCGAACACGGTGTCGAAGGCCGGCAGTTGCGTCGCGATGTCGTGTTCGATCAACGAGAACCGCGGGTGATCGGCAAGGTGGGCGATGTTGGACCGACGACCTGTCGCGAAGTTGTCGACGACCACCACCTCGTCGCCGCGGGCCAGGAAGAGTTCGGTGAGGTGCGAGCCGACGAAGCCGCCACCGCCGGCGAGAAGGTGGCGCATCAGCGAAGTGTCGGTTGGATCGAGGAGTGCATGTCAGCTTCCGGTGTCGTAGGTCAGATGGGTGGTGCCGCCGGACTGGTCGAGGGTCCACACTTCCGGCGTGCTGGTTGATGCGAAGTACAACGCGTCGGGCTGTTCGCTGAGATCCCATCCGACCGTCAACAGCATCTTCAGGTCGGCGGTGGCTGTGGCGAAATCGTTGGCGATGTCGTAACTGAGGCGTGTGCGTTGCTGTGGTGTGTCGCCGAGGGATGACACGCCGTACTCGTAGGCGATGCTTGTCAACAGGCCACCGACATTCACCGCGATCGCGTCTTGGTTGAGCACATCGGACTGCAACGCGGGTGGCAGGTCGGAGAACGTTGGCATGACCTTCTCGAACGCGTAGTCAATGCGCTTGATGCTGACGATGCCGAGCTGATCGACGTCCCAGGCTTCGATGGACCATCCTGGCGGATCGCCTTGCACCGTGGTCGGTTGCGCATCGAGGCCATAGATCGTGACGGTGCCCTCGGTCCGCGTCGAGCGAGTGACGGTGTATGTGGGGCTGGGCGCCAGGCTCGTCTCAATGCTCGTCAACGTCACCTCGGGATCGATCGCGCCGGTGAGGAACGTGGCGGTCGTCGAGCTGATGCCGACCGTGCGTTCGAAGCCGAGCAGGCGCACGTCGGGTCCACTCGGCACGGCCATCGGCGTGATCAACCATGCTTGCAACGTTGCGTTGGGGTCGCCCGTGTACCCGTGATGTTTTGTGGCGAGCTCGTCGCCGTCGGCAGGAAACAGCTTGTTGCCGATGGCGATCGGGATCAAGACCGACGGGTCGACCGGTACCACCGTCGTGGGCGGTGCAAGGGTGGTCGACGGTGCTGTGGTGGTGGGAGCGGTGGTCGTGGCGGTCGTCGGCGAAGCGGTGTCGGCGATCGTCGTGGTCGATGGAGATGTCGCCGGCGCGGTGCTGGGAGAACTGGAGCAGGCAGCGATCAGCGCCGGCCCGGCAAGCCACAGCGATCGTGCCCTTGCCCGAGTCATGATTGCCAATTCTACGGTCTCAGCGACCGATGCCCTGGTAATCGAACGAAGCTCTGTGCCAGTCGTTTCGTTCCAGGAGATTGCGTGCGTCGACGATCGCTCGGCCCTTCATTGCGTCGGCCACCTTGGCGATGTCGAGCCAGCGGAAGTCGTCCCATTCGGTCAGTACTGCCAGCACGTCAGCGCCATTGCACGCGGCGTACGCATCGTCG
Organism: Ilumatobacteraceae bacterium; assembly: GCA_043742385.1. Classification (GTDB taxonomy): domain Bacteria; phylum Actinomycetota; class Acidimicrobiia; order Acidimicrobiales; family Ilumatobacteraceae; genus JAENVT01. The sequence continues at coordinate 2,211 of JAYTZE010000049.1, read as the reverse complement.
GCGATCGTGATGTCGGTCGGTAGCCCGGGCTTGTGACCCGCCACGGTCGGATCGAAGGCCTGCACGGTGGCACCTGCCGCAACCAATCTCTTGATGATCGCCAGCGAGGGCGAGTCGCGCAGATCGTCGGTACGTGCTTTGAAGGTGAGGCCCCAGACGGCCACCGTGACATTGCTCAGCTCGCCTCCCGCGGCGACTCGGATCTTGTTGGTGACCCGCTCGAACTGTTCTTCGTTGATGGCGATCACACCATCGAGCAGATCGAAGTGGTACCCGGCATCGTGCGCAATCTTCAACAACGCCCGAGAATCTTTCGGGAAGCAGTTGTGTGCCACCAAGCCACCCGTGACAACCACTGTGTGATTGCGATCGACCTCGACGGAATAGACGGTCTGGTTGCTGTGCCGTGTGGTGACATCGACCACTCGCACCCACGCCGTCCCCTTACGGTCGCGTCGGTAGCCGGTCGGCGCGATTCGCTTTGCCTGCGCATTGAGTTGGTGTCGCACCTGCTCGCGTTCGTGCGGTTCGAGTAGCCACAGGCAGTCTTCGATCTGATTTGCTCCGGAGATGACCAACCAATGCGTGGCTACCGTCGACCTGGTCGTGCGGGCGATCTTCTGGCGGGCAACGACGCCGAACTCGCCGAGCAACCGAAGCATGCCGTCCGCCAGTTCGGGGGACACCGTTCCGTATTCGAGCGCGACAGATGGACCGCCGCTCAGCAGTGACCACGAGCCGTCTCCCGCCCACAACCCACGAAGGAGGGCTTGCTTTGCCGATTCGGAAGCGCTCCAGATCATGTCTGGAATTCGCGTGAGGTCGGCTGGAGCGATGGCCTCGATCATCGACGCGTGCTCGGGGCCGAAGGCATCGGCCAGGGGCGAGCCGAGCGAGATCGGCAACCAGTCGTCGGTGGTAAGTGCGCTGGCCAGCTTGACGGCGACCTCGTCGTCTGCCGACCTGACGATCATCGGATGATCGGCCGTGACCGTCAGCCGACGTCCCATCTTGGTGCGGATCTGCACCATGTCGCCGTCGTACAGCCGCTGTGTTAGCGCGAGTGCGCGTTGGAACTCCGGAATGACTTGGCCGTTGGACCAGCTAAGAATCTCGAGTCCATCGAGCGGCAGGTCGGCGAGCTTGTCGAAGCGAGTCAGCCGGGTTCCGTCGTTGTCGCGGACGATGCACGTCTCGGCACCGTCGAAGCAACTCCCACCCCAGCCCGGGCCGGGGCGGAGGAAGTCCTGGCCGATGCGCTTGTCGGAACCCATGCCGACGACGACGTCGTTGACATCGGCGCCAACGCCTTCGCAGATGGCGGCGATGGCGTTGATGAAGCTGAGTTTGGTGGCGAGGAATGCGTTGGCCGCGTACTTGATGGTCTCAGCTGACGCCGGGTCGGTGACGATCACCGGGGCGCTGATGCCGTCGTAGAGTCCCGAGACCATCAGCGCCGCTGCCTTGTCGTCGCAACCGACGACGACTCGATCGGGTTTGAGAAAGTCCTGCACCGCAGAGCCTTCGCGTAGGAACTCGGGGTTGGAGACCACCTTCACGTCGGGGCGAGCCATCACACGTTCGACGACTCTGGCGCTGCCGACCGGCACGGTGGACTTGTTGACCACGACAGCCTCGAACGGCAGGACCGGGCCGATCTGTCGGGCGGCGGCCTCGATGTAGCTCAGGTCGGCCGAGCCGTCGTCACCTTGGGGAGTGGGTACGCACAGGAATGCGATTTCGCAGTCCTTGGCGGCGTTGGCCGCACCGAGCACGAACGAGAGGCGACCGGCGGCGATGCCCTCCTGGACCAACTCCTGCAAACCGAGTTCGACGATCGGAATCACACCCCGGCGGAGGCTCTCGACCTTGGCGGGATCGATGTCCGCGCACGTCACGTCGTGACCCATGTGGGCGAAACAGGCTCCCGTGGTCAGGCCCACATACCCGGTTCCGATGACAGCGATCTTGGTCATGGGGTGGAGAGGTTACTGGCGAGGCTCCGTGTTCACCGGTGGCGTGCCGCTGACTCTCGAGCGTTCGGTGCTGGAACGTCGCTCCCGCCGGCTGGCGTGGTTGACCATCGTGTGGAACGTGGTCGAGGCGTTCGTGGCGATCGGCTCGGGCGTGGTCGCCGGCTCGCTGGCGCTCGTCGGCTTCGGGATCGACTCCACCATCGAGGTGTTCGCCGCCGTTGTCGTGCTGTGGAGG
>JAYTZE010000048.1:0-8792 GCA_043742385.1 Ilumatobacteraceae bacterium | reverse complement strand
CGTCGATCGCCCACGTCAGGATCGCTTCTTCCTGGGCGAGGACCGCGTCGCTGGTGACATGCGCGGCGACGGGTTCGATCCACATCGACCGCCCATCCGACGCCCGTCTCGTGGCCTGCTGGTCGACGGGTGGGTCGAGGTCGATGCATTGCTCGACGACCTTGTCAACTGCCCGGTCAAGCGCTGCAGCCCACCGCTCACCGTCGACACCCGGGTGCCGCCGGACCTTGTCACACACGGTGCGCAGGATGTCGAGGCGATGCCACGCCGACTTCGAAACCGACAGCTCCTCGATGATCTCGCCGACTGTCAACTGCTGTGGAGACGCCGGGGTACGGCCGGCCTCGGCGATCGACGCAGTCAACGTTTCGGGAGTGATGCCGACGTCGGCGGCTTCAGTCAGCCACCGTGTCTTCAAATCCGGGACACCGTTGCCGGTCTTGTGAGCCCGGGTGTCGACGGCCGCCTCGCGACCCAACGCGGCACGCTCGAACCGCGACGGGTCACGACCCTCCCGGGCGTAGAACTCGGCGACCTTCACGGCCAGAGCCTGGTCGACCTCGGCGGTGCGCTTCGAGAACTGCCCCAACAACTCGTCCGGCACACCGGCGATCTCGGCCTGCACTTTGACGATCTCGGTGAACGCCACGCCGTAACGGTCGGTGAGCTCGGCGCGTAGCACCGACTGATACAACCCTCCCAACGCCCGCTGATGGCCCTTCAACACTCGAGCGTCCAGGGCCAGCCAGCGGCCGTCGTCGGTCTGCACCTTGGACGAGATCACCAGATGCGTGTGCAACTGCGGATCATCGGCCCGGCTCGTCGTCTGGCGAAACGCCGCCACCGTCAAGCCCTGGGTGTCAGGGTGCAGCCGTCCACCGTTCGACCGGATCCGCGTCGTCGCCCCGAACCGCTCCAAATAGTCGACGACAGCCTGGGCGGCAACATCGTGACACTCGGCCAAACCAGGGTCGCCGGTCAGCGCCCACCACACCGACAACGACTTCGGCGCCGACACCGTCGCATCAAACCCGGCCACCGCCCGCACCACCTTCCCGGAGGCCAGCGTCCGATCGACAAGCGGGTAGCCGAGCACCGTCCCAGAAATCGGGTCACGGCCCGACAACAACAACTCCAACGCCTCGGTCGACACCTCACCGGACAACCCGAGCCCGGCAGCCTGCCCGCCAAGCCAGGATCCCGGATCCTCGCCCGGAGCCCGCGTCAAATACTGCGTGTAGTACTTCGCCGTCGCCGCAGCCGACCCGGCATACAGCGTCGTCACCCGCAACATGACCACACACCGCCGAGCGCGGGCACCTGTCTGCTTGTTTGAAAGGCCGTGGGGTGGGAAGGGGTGAGGTTGGTCATGGGGCTACGCGGAGAACGGCAGGGTGTCTTGGTCGAGTGGCCGGGAAATGCTTCGGCTGGCGCGCTGGCGTGTTTGCGATGACGTCACGGAAGCGATCGACTTCGTTGTTGGAATCTCATCGGCAACGATGGGCCATGTGATCGGTGCGCCGAGCCGTTGCTCGAGGTGTCCGCGTGGGATGCGGAGCTGCTTGCCGAACCGGTCGGCGCACAATCCCTCTGCTCCGTTGGTGTCGAGATAGCGGCGGGCCAGCTGATACGCGCTGGTACGCCCAATGCGCAGGACGGCGGCCGCTTCCTCAACCGTGAGAAAGTCGGGCGGGCTCGTCCGGTGACCTTCAGTCTTGTTCGTCATCGTTCTCCCCTAATACACCCCTCCCGAACGCCGATTTCGTGACGCGGCGGCTCGGAAAAGTGATCGCACACAACCCTGTGAGACGTACGTGGCGAGGCGGCGGCGCACCAGTCGGCACGCGAATGTTCGGCCGATGAGCGGGACGGCGGCCGCTTCCTCGACCGTGAGGAACGCCGGCAGGGATGTCGGGTGAGCTTGAGAGTGGTTTGTCATAGTGCCTTCAATAAGTCATGCCTCGCGAACGCCGATTTCGTGACGCCCCTCAACAACAAACGGACAGCTCGACGCCAAATGGGCGAAAGAAATCGCGAATTTCTTTGTCTGATACAGAGGGCGCTTCTGCCCAAGCGCAGCATCCGACATCGAGAAATTCGAGCTTGCGTCCTGGCGTACAATCTCGCCATGGCGCGTGCAGCGATGCCCGCTACCGCCTGGGGCTGCACGAAGTGGTGCAACCGGGCGGCGAGTCCCGCCGAACCATGCTCAGCCCTTCACGCGCACCACATATCACCAATCGTCACCAACCACGCGAGGGAGGCACCATGAGCGGATACGTCGCCAGCAGCGGCGCACCAAAGATGCCGATTGGTTCCTCAGCGATCTCGGCCAGCAAGGCAGGACGATCATGAGTACACAAGGTTCGATTCGAAAGGACGACTCCGGTGCATGGTTCTTCGTCGTAGACATCGCCGGCCCAGACGGCAAGCGCAAGCAGCTGAAGCGACGCGGGTTCGAGACCAAGAGAGCAGCACAAGCCGCGCTGACGGCGCTTCAGGCCGACAAACAGCGGGGCGTTCTCGTCGTTCCCCGTCGAGCAACGCTGGGTAAATTCCTGCTCGACGATTGGCTCCCGGCACGACGCGTCACGTTGCGGTCATCCACAGCGGCGAGCTACGAGCAACTGATCCGCAACTACATCGTTCCGACGATCGGAGGCGTGCGGCTCCAAGCCGTTGACGGTTCGATGTTGAACCGGCTCTACGGCGAGCTGCTGACGAGCGGCCGTACGACGGTTCGGCGGAACGCGGGCGCCGGGCTGTCACCCAAGACGGTCCGGAACCTGCACGGCGTGCTGAGCCGCGCGTTTCGAGACGGCGTCCGGTGGGGGCACCTGCAGCGCAACCCGTGTGACGCCGCGGATCCGCCCAGGGGCGCTAGTCCAGAGATGAAGGTCTGGTCCGGAGAAGAACTGCGTGCGTTTGCGAGGTCGGTGGCGGAGCATCGCTGGGCGGGGATCTGGGCTCTGATCGCAACAACTGGAATGCGGCGAGGTGAGGTTCTGGGCCTGCGCTGGTCGGACGTCGACCTCGACGCCGGAACTGTCGCGATTCGCTCGACACGAATCCGGTTTGGAACGACCATCACAACCTCGACTCCCAAGACGGCTCGTGGTAACCGCACAATCGCAATAGGCCCGGTCACCGTCAATGCTCTACGCGGGTGGAAGCGGCAGCAGAACGCGGACCGGCTGTTGGCTGGCGCATCGTGGGCGGATTGCTCTGGGCTGGTGGTGACGAATGTCGACGGATCGCCACCGAATCCCGAGGCCTTCTCGAACCTTTTCGTCGACCTCGCCGTGCGTGCGGGGTTGCCGGTCATCAGGTTGCACGACTTGCGGCACAGCTACGCGACCGCCGCGCTCGCCAGTGGGGTGCCGGTGAAGGTCGTCTCGCAGCGCGTCGGTCATGCCGACGTCGGGGTCACCTTAAAGGTGTACGCGCACGTGCTGCCGGGCGATGACGAGGACGCCGCATTGCGGGCAGACTCCCTGCTGGCACCCTGACTTCTCGCTCGCCGAAGCCGAAGGTTTCGCCTGGCCGGAGGTGGCGACAGTCAGAAGACGCCGAGTTGCGGGGCTGCGATGAGCCGTGACGCTGCCTCGACGCAATCGGTCGCAACGATCAGCGCGTCCTCCGACTCCTCGGTGGTGACGGGGTCGTAGTTCGCTGGGTCCGGGTACTCCGCTTGGTTCCGTCGGCGGCGCAAACGATCGATCGACTTCAGGCCGGCTACGCCGGGGAACTGGGCGTTCATTGCTTCGACTATGACGATGTGGCCGCCGGTTGTTGTCGCGCGCAATCCTTGATGAGCGAGCAAGGCGCTCGCCGCCTTTCGAGCCGCGTCGTAGGCGAGTGCGAACGATCCCTCGGGGTCGTTTGTGGTGGCAGTCCTTCCTGTGGCGACGTGCCGGCGGGCTGACTCGATGAGACCCTCAACGGTCGCCGCGTCGGCCGGCACGCGCTGAAGTTGGCGCGCTTCGAGCAGGCGCTCGATGACCTCGCTTCCCTTGTTCCACCTCGGCATCTGGCTGAGGGTATCGGACCTCGAGAAGCGGCGATGAGCGAACTTGTCGAGTGAAACCGTCGCTGGCCTTGTCCCATGCGTCGCGAGTGCGGAGTGTGACGTTGACCTCCCGCCCGAGCCGTTGCTGGGCCCGCAGCGCAGCCTCATGGACCTCGTCGCGATCCGGTCTGCCGATGACGAGCAGGTCGATGTCGTTGGGAACGGGCCCGACCTCACCCTCATAGCGAGCTGCCCACGATCCGTAGATCATGAGCTGCTCGATCCGGCTGACAGTTCCGAACTCTTCGGAGATCACGAGTGGCGGCCCGAACGACATCAGCACCAACTGCGTCAACGGACGCACGTTTGGGTTGGACTCATTGGCCGACAGCAGCTTCGTTCTGCCCACTGTCTGGACGTGGACGAGTTGGACGTCCTGCAGACGGCGCACCTCGGTGGCGACCGTCTGGTACGGATGCCCCGTTCGGTCTGCGAGTTCCTCAATGGTCCACGAGCGTGACGGGTCGACCAGAACGAGCGCCAGGAGCTCCCCCTGGAGCCGCGATCTGAAGATCGGGAGGAGGGGCGGAGCAGCAACTCGCATGCCTCCCAGTATCGCTCTATTTTCGAGCAATATCAACCGGAAATAGAGCGATTGGGGCGACACTGCCGAGCAGAACTATTCTCCGCCGTGACCATTCTGTGACCAATAGGGCAAATTTACGAGACGAAATACGCTCTGACCTGCAGTTGTTTGGCGGAGGTGGACGGGAATCGAACCCGCCAGACGAGGATCGCTCGTCTCGGCCGCTTTGAAGGCGGTGGAGCCCACCAGGTGCCCAGACACCTCCATTGGCGACGCTAGCGCACGAAGTTGTCGCCGCCGCGTTGGCATGTAGCGCAGCCGTCGATAGGTTCCACCTCGACTTCCCCCAATTGGTAGCTCTCGGTTCATTGGGGGTGAAGTCACGTGATTGTTTGTTGGGCTGCCAAGGGCGGCAGCGGTACGACGGTGGTCGCCTGTGCGTTGGCATTGGGCGCGGCGCCGACTCAGCCGTCGTTGCTCGTCGATCTCAGTGGCGACTGCGCGACGGCACTCGGGTTGCAAGACCCCACGGGCCCCGGCGTCGTCGACTGGCTGGCCTCGCCGACCGCAGGGCCCGCCGATTTTGCTCGACTGGCCATCACGATCCGCGACGAGGTGCGGCTGATCCCCCGAGGCGATGCCAAGCCGCCCGACGATCAGTGGGCACGACTCGCGACGGCTTTGAGCGGGTCGACCAACGTGATCATCGATGCCGGCACGGGCCGCCCGCCTCAGGCGCTGCTCGATGCAGCCGAGCAATCGCTCCTGGTCACCCGGCCATGCTTCATCGCGATACATCGCGCACGACACCTCACCATCCGACCCACGGGCGTCGTGCTGGTCGACGAACCGGGCAGGGCACTGACGTCGAGGGACGTCGAGCATGCACTCGGCGTTCCCGTGGTCGCCGAGGTGCGTTTCGATCCGGCCGTTGCCCGCGCTGTCGATGCCGGGTTGCTGATAGCCAGGCTTCCAAGATCCCTGATCGTCTCGTTGCGGAGTGCAGCATGATCGACGTCATCGCCGAGCGATCGCCCTTGGGTGGCCTCGAACGATGGCTCGGGGATCCAGCCATCGACGAGGTGATCGTCAACGGCCGGGGCGATGTGTGGATCGAGAGAGCGGGCACACTGCTGCGCGTCGCGACGATGAGTGCCTCGGCGGTGACGACTGCGCTCGAACACATCCTGCGTCCAATTGGTCGCCGGCTCGACCGCTCGAACCCCACGGTCGACGCCCGCCTACCCGACGGCTCGCGGGTGTGCGCTGTGCTCGAGCCGATCGCCGTCGACGGTCCGTGCCTCACCATCCGACGCTTCGCCTTGCGACCACTTCCGCTGTCGGCCTTTGCCACACCCGCTGTCGCCGGACTGCTGCAGACCATCGTTGCGGCCCGCTGCAACCTTTTGGTCAGCGGTGCAACCTCCTCGGGTAAGACCACGTTGCTCAACGCCCTGGCCGCGCTGGTGCCCACAACCGAGCGAATCATCACCCTCGAAGACATCGCCGAACTTCGCCTGCCGCACCCGCACGTCGTGCGGCTCGAGACTCGTCCACCGAGTGCCGAGGCAACGGGCGAGATCACACTCCCGCACCTACTGCGCACGGCCCTGCGAATGCGTCCCGACCGAATCGTTCTGGGCGAAGTACGCGGCGCCGAAGCGGTGCAACTCGTGCAGGCGATGAACACCGGCCACGACGGTTCGATGGCGACGGTGCACGCCAACTCGGCCTTCGACGCGGTGGCCAGAGTCTGCTCACTGGTGTTGCAGGAGGTTCCCGGTTGGCCGCTCGACGCGATCCACGACCAGGTCCGCCGGTCGATCGATGTCGTTGTGCACGTCGGCAGGTCCGTCGACAACCAACGACACGTGATCGAGGTCTGCGAATCCGACCCGGGCGCCGACGGTGTGCAGTTGCGCCGACTGGCCGAACGGGCAGCAGTGATCGCTTCGCTTCAGCGTGGCCGCCAATGACGACGGCGGTGATGGTTGGCGTGCTCGTCGCGCTGCTGACGGCACGCGCTGGTGCTCGGTTGCGTCGCGCGTCACGTGGCGCACGCGCTGACGACTCCCGTCACCACCGGCGCTTGCGCCCGCCGCCACCCGACTACGCATCAATGCTCGACGCGATCGCCCGCCAGGTGCGCAGCGGCTCCAGCCTGACGAACGCGGCAATCGACGAGATCGACCGGACCTCGCCACTTGCCGGCGTGGTCGATCGAGTGGTCGCGGGCAGTTCGTTCGCCGATGCGTTAGCCGCGATGGCGCCGCACCAGGCGGACCTCGCCCTCACGGTGCAGGCCTTGTCGGCGACCGCCAACCTCGGCGGGCCGATCGCCGCAACGCTCGACGAAGGCGCCGCCGTGTTGCGCGAACGCGCCGCTGCCCGGGCCGAGCGCCGGGCCCATGCATCGCAGGCTCGCCTCAGCGCGCGCGTGCTGACGATCGTTCCACTGGCCTTCGCCGCGTGGAGCGCGCTCGGCAGCCAACGTACGCGCGACATCTATGTCACGACGGTGGCCGGTGGGGTGTGCGCAGTGTGCGGCCTTGCACTGAACCTTGCCGGCTGGCGTTGGATGCAACGGATCGTCGGCCCGGCATGATCACGGCTCTTGGTGCGTCGATCGTCATCGTCTTGGTTGCATTGCAGCTGCGACCCAAGCCCATCGGGCGAGCCACCACCTTGCGGGCTCATCCGCGTCGTGTGCTGTGGACGACGGGCAGGCGCCGGACGCGCGCCATGCGTCAGGTCTCGACGCACTTTCCCGACACGCTCGATCTGCTCGTGCTGTCGATCCGCGCCGGCTACATGCCGGCGCAAGCAGTCGTCGAGATCACCCCGTATCTGCCCGAGCCAGTTCGCCGGTCGTTCACGGCCGTCAGCGAGGCAATGCACCGTGGCGATCGCTTCGCGGACGCACTCGCGCAGCTGCGAGCAGGGCTCGGCCCGATTGCCCAGCCACTGGTCGATTCACTGTCGGCGGCCGACCGATATGGCCTGCCACTCGCCCCGGTACTCGAGCGACTGGCGTTCGAAGCTCGTCAGCAACGCCGCCGCGATGCCGACGCCAACGCTCGAGAGTTGCCCGTGCGATTGGCCATGCCGTTGGTGCTGTGCACCCTGCCGTCGTTCGTACTGCTGTCGATTGTGCCCTTGCTCCTCGGAGCCCTGTCGTCGCTGCACACCTAGGCGACCACACCCACCTCTTCACGATCGGGGCTCACCATGAGAACATTGTTTGCACGGCTGCATGCCTGGCGTCTCGCCGGCGACGACCACGGCCAAGCGACCACCGAGTACGCGCTCGTCATGCTCGGCGCGGCAGTCATTGCCTTGCTCGTGGTCGGCTGGGCCACCAGTGGCGGGGGTGCCGGCAAGATCGGCAGTCTCTTCGACCGGGTGATCGATGCGGTCACCGGCAAGTTGTGACGGTCGCGATCGCGGCCAGGCCACGGTCGAGCTGGCACTGTGTCTGCCACTGCTGTTCACGTTCCTGCTCGGGATCGTGCAGCTCGTGGTGATCGTGCGCGATCAGCTCGCCGTGCAGCTAGCGGCCCGCGAGGCAGCCCGCGCCGCGGCTGTGGCAGCTCCATCAGCAGCTTCTGCCGACGCTGCCGCAGCCCGATCCGTCACCCTGCGACCGCTGGTCGTGGCGACGACCTCGTCGGGCGACACCATCACGGTCACCGTCTCTCATGTCACGCCTACCGACGTGCCATTGATCGGTGCGCTGCTGCCAGATATCACCGTCACGGCTTCGGCGACCATGGCGCTCGAACCTCCATGAGCCGTATCCTGCGCCATGATGAACCTGTCGACGAGCACCATTGTGGTCGGCGGCGATGCCGTCATCAGCCTGTCGGGCGAGGTCGACATGGCCACCATCCCATTGCTCCACGATGCGTTGACCAAGGCCCTTACTCATCACCCCGGCCGCATGTTGGTCATCGACCTCGATGGCGTCACCGTGCTCGACGACATCGGTCTCGGCGTGCTGATGGGTGCCGCCGGCTCGGCGCGCCAGGCGGGTGCCGACCTCTTCGTCGTATGCAACAACATGCGGCTACGAGAGCGGCTCGATCGAACCGGTTTCAGTCGCGCCATCGAGGTACGGGACCGCCTGCGAGGACACGACCGTGACCTTGGATGAAGTGATGGAACTCGCCACGCTCAGACGGCGAAGATCTGCCCTTC
>JAYTZE010000047.1:0-2199 GCA_043742385.1 Ilumatobacteraceae bacterium | reverse complement strand
TGTAGGCAACCAGGTTCAGCGCCTCAGTGGCATTTTTGGTGAAGATCACCTCTTCGGCGCGGGGTGCGTTGATGAACCGCCGCACCGCTTTGCGCGCACCCTCGTAGGCGTCGGTCGCCTCGGCAGCGAGCTGGTAGGCGCTGCGGTTGATGGGTGCGTACGACGTCTCCATGAAGTGCGTCATCGCATCGATGACGGACCTTGGCTTCTGCGACGTGTTGGCCGAGTCGAGGTACACCAGCGGCTTGCCGTTGATCTGACGCTGCAGCAATGGGAACTGAGCCTTGATTGCTGCGGTATCGAGACTCATCTGAACGCCTCGTAGCCGTCGCGTTCCAGCTGTGCTGCCAGCTCCATGCCTCCGCTGGCCACGATGCGCCCGCCCACCAGGATGTGCACGTGGTCGGGTTGCACCTCGTCGAGCAGGCGCTGGTAGTGGGTGATCAGCACCACGCCCATCTGCGGCCGGTCGCTGCGGATCTCGCGGATCCCTTTCGCCACTGTCCTCAGCGCGTCGATGTCGAGGCCGCTGTCGGTTTCGTCGAGGATGGCCAGTTCAGGCTCGAGGATGGCCATCTGCATGATCTCGTTGCGCTTCTTCTCGCCGCCGCTGAACCCCTCGTTGAGGTACCGATCGACGAACGACGAATCCATCCCCAGCCGCTTCATCCAGTCCATGGTGGCCAACCGCAGCTCGAGCACACTGAGGTCGATGCCTTTTCGAGCCGATAGGGCTTGCCGCAAGAAGTTGATCACCGAGACGCCGGGGATCTCCTGTGGGTACTGGAAGGCCAGGAACATGCCCGCCTTGGCCCGCACATCGGCCGGCCAGTCGGTGATGTCGTCGCCTTGGAAGAAGATGCGACCCGAGGTCACGACATATTCCGGTGACGCCAACAACGTGCTGGCCAGCGTGCTCTTGCCCGAGCCGTTGGGGCCCATGATCGCATGCGCTTCGCCGGCATAGACCGTCAGTGACAATCCCCGCAGGATCTCGTCGCCGGCTACTAGGGCGCTGGCGAACCCTTCATTGGCTGCGGATTCGTTGGCCGCCGACTCGGTGAGAGCGGGTTTGGCGTGCAGATCTTCGATGCGGAACAGCTCGGTGGCAGCTGTGGTCATGCGACCAGTGTATTTCCCCTATGGCCGTAGTGGAAACCCCCAACCCACCTTCCGACCGAGTGTTTCCGGCCCAGCGCCGGTCAAAGGAGTGTCTGCGGCCCGCCCGGGGTGGCGGGAAACACTCGGTCAGGCGCGTAGGGCCCGCCAGATCGCAGGATATGACGGGTATTCGAACGAGGCGTCGACGTATCCGGCCTCGCCCAGGGCCCGGTGGAATCGGGGCAGGTTGCGGAACGGAATGCCGGAATCGACGTGGTGGGCCAGGTGCCAGCCGATGTGGTACGGCACCAGCATGAACCTGGCCACCGGGTGCTGCCGGACCGAATGGGTGGTCTGGCGGCGGTCCTTCGAGCGCTGCATGCCGCCGTGCTCGGCGATCGAGCGCAGTCGGTTGATCACCCTCCAGACCGTGAGGTACGGCGCCAGCCACAACACGGGGTACAGCCACCAGTGTCCCGAGGCGATCGCCGCGCCGAGCAACACAGCCTGGATCGCCAGGATCTTCCACACGGTTCGACGCGAGCGGCGGTCCGTCGAGCGCACGTTGCCCAGCAGTTGGCGCATCAACTTCGACCCGGTCTGGCCTGTGGCGTCGCGGAGGAGCTTGCGCCGGAAGCTGGCGTGACCGATCGGGTAGCCGGCGTAGAGGGCCATGTCGGGCTCATCCGGACCGAATTCGTCGCGATGGTGAGCCATATGCACGCGGCGATATGCGTCGGTCGAGGTGAATGCGGGGAAGCCGAGCAGCCATCTGCCGACCCAATCGTTGACCCGCTTGTCGGCGAGCAGCAGTCGGTGAGCCGCCTCGTGCATCAACGAGGCAAACTGGGCGAACGTCCTGCCCATCAGCACGAAGGTCAGCGGAAGCGTCCAGACGTAGCGCACGCTGAGCCAGATCAGGACGGCGGTCTGCGCATACAGGCTGACCACCGAGCCGGCGTTGCGCCACGAGGCGATGCGCCGCAACTCGTCGCGGAGTGCGGGAGTTGGCCTGCCGTCGTCGCGAACCTCGACGGTTTCGTGAGCGACAGGCAACGCGGCTGGAACCATGGTCACCATCGAGGTCAATGCTACGAC
>JAYTZE010000046.1:0-8798 GCA_043742385.1 Ilumatobacteraceae bacterium | reverse complement strand
GGAGATGCTGCCCGACGACATGCGTGCGGTGTACGAACCGTTGCTGGCAGCGTCGTGGACGCCGGCTTCTGGTGGGCCGGGCAACGGGTCGGCAATGGGAGCGCTCGCGCAATCCGTGTGGGCGCTGCGGAAGTTCGACTCGTTCGCCGATGTGGTGACTGCGCTGATCAATTTGGGTAAAGACACCGACTCCGTGGCCGCGGTCGCCGGGGCATTGGCTGGCGCCAAGTTCGGAATCCAGACCATCCCGTCACGTTGGGTGACGTACCTTCACGGACAGGTGACTGATGCCGATGGCACGATCCACCACTACGACCATCTCGCCTTGCAGCGGTTGGCACTGTCGTTGATGGGCCACCCATCGTACGACGACCTCGACGACGAACCGGCGATGGAACCCTGCGAGGTCCTGCCCCGACTTTGGGCCACCAACCGCAGCGGCGCGCGCACCGTTCCCGACGATTGGGCTGTCGTCTCGCTGTGTCGCATCGATCAGTCGATGCGCCGGCCGATTCGGCGTGAGGCGTATCTGATCGACAGGGACGGCAACCACAACCCGGCCCTGGCAACCGTGGTCGACGATGTGCTCGATTCGATCGGTGCACTACTGGCAGAGGGTCGACATGTTGTGGTGCATTGCCATGGCGGTCGCAGCCGCACCGGGTTGATACTGGCCGCGCACATGATGCGACACGGTCGCTCGTTTGCCGATGCCAAGGCGTTGCTCGCCAAGACGTGGCCCGACGCTTACTTCTTGAACGAAGCGTTCGCCGAGGAGTTGCAGCTGCGCGATCGCAGCTGAGCGAGACTGGCAGGGAGGGCTGCTTTGTGTAGCTACTCGAACAGCGAGGGCTGGTTCGGTGGAGCCGCAACCGCCTCGACGGTGAGAAGGTCGCACAGGTCGGTGATCGGGGTTCCGCCCGACTCGACAAGCTTGGCGTTGCCGAGCCCGGCGCCCTCGCCCATCCATACCGCTACTCGCCCGAAGTTGCGGCGCAGTGCCTCGCTCGCTCCCTCCCATGTTCCGCCCGAGCCCAGACCGGAACGTACGACAAGGGTGATATCGGCATGGCCGTAGATGAGCTTGTTGCGACCCATGGCGCTACCGGCACTGAACCTCGTAGAAGGTCCGTATGGACTGGCCATGCACAGTTCGCCGGCATGCACTCGCCGACGGATTTCGGCACTGCGACCGACAACCCTTAGGCCCTCGGTTGGGAATCCGACGACCGGTGCTCCAGCGTCGAGCGCGGCAACCATCGCTGCCTGATCGATTCCAGGTGCTAGTCCACTATCGACCGCTCGTCCGGAGCGGGCCGCCTCCGTTGCGGCCGACGCTGCAACCGACGAGGACTCCTCGGACGCATCTCGCGAACCCACAACTCCGACCGCTGAGACGGTGAGGAAGTCGATCGGACCAGCGACGAGTAGAAACGCCGGACAGGCATCGCCGAGTCGTTCGCGTAGTCGTGCAGGGAACGCGTCATCGAGTGCCGAGACGAGCTGAATGCCCTCCTCCTCCAACCGCTCGCGTTCGAACGAGAACGCGGTTGCAGCACTGAGGAGTTGGGCGACACGCTCCGCCCCATCCGCGGACAATTCCGACAACTCGGAGATGGACTCCACCGACGCGCCGACCAGGTGCGAGAGGTCTTCGACCGACTGACAGAGCGTCCAGAATTCGCTCGACGAGAGCGGCTTGGTGCCCACGTCGACGAGGCGATTCGTCAGCAACAACGCTGCCAGCAACGTATCTGTCACGGCTACGAGTCTCGCCCCATCATCGATCCAAGGGCAACAGGTACGACCGGGCCGCAGTTGGCCTCCCGCAAGAGGACTCCGATCTCGGTCAGTGTCCACTTCGAGTCGACCAAGTCGTCGACAAGCAAGACCGGCTCGGGTAATGGAGTGCCGACCAACCGAAACGCGTCGAGAACGTTCGATTCTTGATGGGCGGTGTTCCTCATGCGCTTCTGCGGTGGTGCAATACGAGTCCGTTCCAACAGCGGAACGAGCGGAAGATCGAGTGCCGCTGCGATTCGCTGCGCGAGGTCGGGAACGAGGCCGGGCAGGCGCAACGACGGGACATACGTGACCCATGTCGGCTGCGGAGATGGCGCCCACTCGGCCACCATCTCGGCCAGCGCACTGATCAAACGATCGTCGAATCGCTCCTCGCGTCTGCCGTTGGCCACGAGCGTGCCCCAACCTGCGTCGTTCCACATGCACAGGACTCGACCCTCCTCGATACGGAGTTCGTCGGCCAGCTTTCTGCCGCCTCGCTTCTTTCGAGGCTCGATCACGACGTACCCGCGCCGGATGTATCTCTGCGCCTCCGCGACCAAGGCATCCTCGAGGTCGACCGAAAGACGAACTCCGGTGCAGTTGTCGCAGATACCGCAATCGCCGGGCGAGGGATCGTCGAGCACGGCAGCGAGAAACGCCATCCGACAGCCCGAGGATTCGGCGTACTCGCCCATCTGTTCCTGCTCGCGCCGGCGATCGGAAGTGACTGCGGCAACTCGTTGAGTTGGGTACACCCATGGCTTGAGCGTTCGTTCGTACGTGGAGCCCGACAACCGCCGCAGCACGCCCTCGACCGTGAGTTGCTTCAACGCCAGTTCGAGGTCACCACGCTTCATGTTGACCTCCTCCAGGATTCGACCGAGGGCTATGGGACCAGCGGCGAGTGCGAATACTGCGAGCACTGCATCGACGTGCTGCTCGTCGGGGAACGCGGTGGAGATGAACCAGTCCTGAATGTCGCTGTCTTCGACGCCTCGCAAGAGCACCCCGACGGAGGTGGTGAGTTGCCGGCCCGCTCGACCGACCTGTTGGTAGTAGCCGACCGGCGAGCCAGGAGCCTGAAAGTGCACGACAAACGCGAGGTCGGGCTTGTCGTATCCCATGCCCAGTGCCGTGGTCGCGACCAATGCCTTCACCTCGTTGCGTTGCAACGCGGCCTCGGCATCAAGCCGAAGATCCTGATCGGTGCCGCCCGTGTACGGCAGCACCTCGTGGCCGTGACAGCGCAACCACGTCGCGACGAGCTCGACGTCGCGCACGGTGAGGCAGTAGACGATGCCGGTGCCGGGAAGTATCGGCAGCACTTGATGAAGCCACGCGAGGCGCTGGGCCGCAGATGGCATGTCGATGACCTGCAGCGCCAGGCCATCGCGGGCAAGTGGACCACGGAGCACACGAATGCCCGCACCCAGTTGATCGGAGACATCGGCGACCACGCGGTCGTTGGCAGTGGCGGTGCACGCCAGAACCGGAATCCCCGTCCCAAGCCCGGCGATCACCTGCGACAATCGGCGATAGTCAGGACGAAAGTCGTGGCCCCAGTCGGAGATGCAGTGCGCTTCGTCGATGACCATCAACCCTGGGCGTCGGCCAACAAGCGGCATCACCTTGTCGGCGAACTCCGGATTGGCCAGGCGTTCGGGTGACACGAGCAGCAAGTCGACCTCGTCGTTGGCAAGAGCCGAAGCCAATTCCTTCACCGTCGTCTCGGATGCCGAGTTGATGGTCAACGTTCGAATCCCCAGACGCCGCGCCGCCTCGATCTGGTTGCGGATCAAGGCCAGCAGTGGCGAGATGAGCAGCGTCGGCCCGAATCCGTTCTCGCGCAGCAAATGAGTGGACACGAAGTAGACAGCGCTCTTGCCCCACCCCGTGCGTTGCACCAGCAGCACGCGTTCGCGCCCGTAGACGAGCGCCTCGATCGCCTCGCGCTGCCCCGGTCGGAACGTGCTGTCCGGACGAGCAGTCAGCGCATGGAGCGCATCAAGGAGTTCGTCGGCCACAGGACGCACGGTACGCCGTGGGTGTTATACGGTGGATTCCGCCAGGAACGAGGACTCGAGCGGCTGCACCGGCGTGAAGTTGCTGTGATGCTGATGCTCGGGCCGGCCGAACTTGGTCTGGCGGTTGCGTACCGGGTTGAGGATCAGCGAGAAGATCCGCCGATCCCATGGCGACATGTTGGGTGGCGAACTGTGCACCATGCTGTCGCCGAAGATCAGCACCGTGCCGGGCGGGCCCTTCGGGCAGTACAGGCCGCCACGCTCCGCGAGGGGCTTCACAACGTCTGGTGCCACGGTCCACAACGGGTAGCTGGTGGTGGCGGTGTCGAGCGCTGTCGGCGGCGGGCCATCGCGATGCGACTGGGGGATGAAGATCAGTGGTCCGTTGAACTCGGTGACCTCGTCGAGGAAGATGTGCAGGTTCAGCGCCAGTGGCTCGGGCACGCCATCTTCGCGGTGATGCGTGGCGAAGTCGTAGTGCCATTGCCACTGTTCGCCGGTGAAGGCCTCCTTGGCGTTGACCTTGACCTGCATGATGTAGAGGTCATCGTCGCCGAGGATCTGCTGCGCCGGTTCTATGAAGCGTGGATCGCGGACCAACTTGGCGAACAGTTCGTCGCGGAGATGCAGCCCCATCGCGGTGCGCACGACATCGCTGGATTGTTCGCGCCAGTTCTCGGGACAACGTTCTGCGAACAGCCTCGGTAGGCGTGCGGTGATGGCGTCGACCTCGTCGCGGGAGAACAGATCTGGCAGCGCGATCACGCCGGCTCGGTGGAATTCGGCGAGTTGATCTGCGGTGAGGATCACGCTGTGAGATTAGCGCTACGCGCCCGTACGTCATGATTGACGGCATCGCGCCGTGCCCGAGGATGCTGTCGAGGAGTACCGCTAGCGCATAACGTCCTAACGCTCAGAGCGATGATGTAGGACCTGGAGGTCCACGATGGTGGCCAAGAAGTCAAAGGCGACTCTGATGGCCGGTGCGCTCGCAGTGGCGCAGCAGGTCCTTGCCAACGACGAGATTCGCCGCCGGCTGGCGAGCGCTCCCCGAGGCGTCATCGACTGGGCCACCACAAGGCGGGCCGAGCGGCGCGCGACCGGCGCTGTTCGATTCGATCCCACGGCGCGCTTCGGCCAGAACGGCCTCGAGCGGCGCGTCGAATCTGTCGCAGGCGCGCTCGCGCTCGTCTTGCCTCGCGCGGATGACCCTGGTCGGGAGGAGCTCACGCAGGCAGTCGTTCGCCTTCGTCTGGCACTGGCCGTCGCCAGGCCACTGCCACTCGTCAAGCGCAAGCAAGCCCACATCCGCATCGACAAGGAGCTCGACACGCTCGAGTCCGCGCTCGTCGACGCAGTCCTACCCAGAAGAGACTAGCCATCGAAACGGGCCAGCCCGGCCTGCTCGCAGGCCACGTTGGCGGCCTCGGTGAGGTCCTTGGTGCCAAGGCCCCGGGCGCGCATTGCCTCGTACAGCTGCAGCGCCAAACTGTTGAGTGGCGCTGGTGCCTTATGCTCTGCGGCGAGTTCACCGAACAGCCGGTGGTCCTTGTGCTGCAGCTCGATCGAGAACCCGTCGTCGAAGTCGCCTCGGAGGATTCGCGGAGCGAGGTAGTTGAACAGCCAATAGCTCTGCGCGTCGGTGTGGCGGAGGACGGTAAGCATGGTGTCGAGTGAGAGACCGGCCGCACGGCCCACTGCGAGCGCCTCCGCGGCGACGAGGTTGTGCAGTCCGGCGATGTGGTTGGAGACCAGCTTGGCCGTGGCGCCAGTGCCGGCCTCGCCGACGTGCAGGATGTGCCGGCCGAGGATGTTGAGGATTGGCCGGGCCCGTTCGACGGCCTCGACGGTGCCGCCGCAGATGAAGGTTGCCGCACCGGCGCGAGCAGCATCGACGCCCGACCCTTCCTCGTCGCCGCCGCTGAGCGGAGCTTCGAGGTAGTCGATGTTGTTGATCTCGGCCTCTCGGGCAACCTCCCGAGCCGTCGCTGGGTCGATGGTCGAGGTGTCGACGATCAATGAGCCAGGCCGGCATGCGGCTAGCGCACCGGACGGACCGAGGACTGCTTCGCGGGTCGCTGCTGGATTCGGCAAGGACACGAGAACGAAGTCGGCGTCGCGCACGAGATCGGGGATGTCGGCTGCAGCCCGCACATCGCGGACGGTGAACGGAGCGACCGTGAGAACATCAACATCGAACAGCGTCAGAGTCAGCCCGGAGTCCAGCATGCGGCCGGCGAAGATCGAGCCGAGCGTCCCCACACCGAGCAGCGCCACGTGACCAATGCCTGGCGCGTCCGGCGGTCCAACGTGTTCCACAGCCCGAGATAGTGCCACGCCCAATCCCGCCGCCGATCACTCACTGACTCCTCTTTAGGCTGGTCCGCGCGCCGAACTGCCCGGCGTGGGGCGGAATGGGGTATCACTTCGTGAATCCGCTGCTGGCTCCGACGCCGTTTCGACCCGACGCAGCCCGAGATCCTGCTGTACACCAACGACGGCAGGGGCCGGTTCAAACTGGCCGGGGTCGAGGTGGTTCAAGGCCGATGTCGACCAGGATCTGTCGACCGATGCCGACCGACCCACCCTGTTCGGGCAGCCGTTCGACGGACCGATGGTCGGCCACGAGCCCGGGATGCCAGCACACTTCGACCTGCATGTCTGGCTGTAGGGACTCCGGCGCCTGCCTTCGAGCAGACCTACCAGATCACCGGACGCAAGACGCCAGCGGCCTTCGAGCTCTCCGTCTCGGGAACGGAGATCACACTGCCGATCGCGGGGACGCAAGCCACTGCGACGTTCGACAGCCAGGGGGCCGGCGGCTACGGGGCGACCGTGACGTACACCGCGAACTGCGTCACCTGCTGACCTCGAACCCCTCGCCCGGACCTTCGTGGTGGGAGACAATGGGACTCGGAAGCCACGACCTCCTGCTTGCAAACGCAGGCTATTCGAACCAGGGACGAAGGTCCGTCATGCTTTCGAAGGAAAATGAAGGTCTGAGCGCGGACCTTTCAACCCCCGCCGGTCGACCTCGGCGAGCAGCTCCTTGTCCGACAGGGCGCGCACGGCGCGCTCTGCGGGTGTGAGACGCACCACGGGCGTCGTCTGAACAGGCACCGACTCGTGTGCGTGCGCCGCTTCCTCGAGCTGGTCGATGAAGGCCTGCGCTTCGTCGCGGGTGAACTTTCCGGCAGCCTGTCGCTGGTTGAACCCCAACGGTCCACGGGCGTCGCGGAAACCGTCGTGGCCGGCGGCCTCGAGGAGCTCGCCCAGCTCGCGCACTTGCTTACCCGATGCCGGCGGACCCGATGCCTGACCGAATGCCATCACCGACGATCGCACACATCGAGGTCCGACAACGCCATGGTCTCAGTCGATGTGCGTGTCGTTGACCGTGACAGTCTCGATGACCTGCGTGGGTGCCGGCAGCCCGGCCGTCGCCAAGGCGGCACCTAGCCTGCCGCCCATGAACGCCTGTTGCGCTTCCTTCGACTCCCACTTCTCGATGACGACCCAGCCGTCGGCCGTCGGACCGCCAGCATGCGAACGGATCCCCTCGGGCCAGTCGCCGGTACCGTCGCGGTTGATGCCGAGGCTGGCGTTGACCGCCCAGTAGTCCGCCTCCGTCACCCCTTCGAACACGATCACGATTGCGTACGACATGTGTTCTCCTTCCACAGTTCTCGTCACGCAAGGCTATTGCACGCTGGCGGAGGGCGTAGACGAGCCGCAGCTACTGGGCGTGGACCTTCGATACAGCCTTGGCCTTCGAGATGTTGGCCCGACAAAAAGTGATTCAATCTCGATAGCGAAGTCGCCTCGCGTGGTGAGACCGCACTCTCCCTCGCTCGTCAACCTGCTTTGACCGAATGAGCAATGATTCTGACGTGATCGAACGACTCGACGACCAGATGGTTCGGATCGCCGCGTTCCAATTCGTCGAGAAGCTCCAGCTACTTCACGGCGACATTTTGCCCTGGTCAGCCCTCGTTTCCGGATTCAACTTTCGGGGTCATGCGATCCCCTTGATCGGCGCGGCTGGAATCTGGAAGCCACAAGTCCTCGACATCCCGATCTCGATCACCACCAGTCCTCGGAACCCTTATGGCGACACCATCGGTTCGGACGGACTACTCAGCTACCGCTATCAAGACAGCGCCGCTCGCTCATACGACAACGTTGGGCTTCGTCGCGCCATGCACGAAGCCCGGCCGTTGATCTATTTCCATGGGCTCGACCGCGGGCAGTACAGAGCTCTGTGGCCAGCAGTGATCATCGCGGACGATCCCGCCACCAGCACTTTCACGGTTGCATGCGAGGATGTCCAGCTTCTTCGACCCGATCTCGGAGTCACTGTCGTCGATGAGGTGCGTCGCCGATACGTCACCCGGCTCGCCGTCCAACGACTTCACCAGGCTGCCTTCCGCCAACGTGTACTCAAGGCGTACCGGGAAAGCTGCTCTGTGTGCAACCTGCGTCACGCGCAATTGCTTGATGCGGCCCACATCCTCCCCGACCTGCACGAGCAGGGCCAACCTGTCGTCCGCAACGGACTTTCGCTGTGCAAGATTCACCACGCTGCGTTCGATGCCAACATCCTCGGTGTTTCGACCGGACTACGTCATCGAAATCCGCGACGACATCCTCGGCGAAGTAGACGGGCCAATGCTCGAACACGGCCTGCAGGCTCACCACGGAGGGAAGCTGCTCGTGCCGAGGGCCATGGCCGAACATCCCGACCGCGACCGGTTGGAGCTCCGATGGGAGGAGTTCCGTCGCGCCTGCTGAAGACTGCAACCACAATCCGCCTGAACAGCGGAGTCCCGCTGTGTCTCGAAACCGAGATCAGCCGTTGTCCATGTCTTCGATTGACTCGATGCCAGCGGCGGCGAGATCGCGCAACGGCGGTATGACTCGGTCCAGCACCGTGCGCTCAATCTCAGCGCTGTCTGCCGCGGGGAAATCACGAAGTAGCGACGCTACGGC
>JAYTZE010000045.1:0-8800 GCA_043742385.1 Ilumatobacteraceae bacterium | reverse complement strand
GCACCCTCGCCGCCGACCCACAGCTCGTAGCCGAGATCGCCGGTGTAGCCGGTGCGCGACACGTGAACCGGACCGTTGCCGATCTTGGCCGGACCGTGGTGAAAGAACCCGAGTGTGGCGATCTGTGGGTCAAGGATCGCCAGGACCTCGCGAGACCGAGGGCCCTGCACCGCCAGCGATGCGTAGTCGGCCGACACGTCGGTGATCTCGACCTGGTCGTAGCCAACGAGGTTTCGGAAGTAGGCGAGGTTCGGTTCGGCCGAGGTCAAGATGAAGTCGTCGGCAGCGAACTTGATCACGACTCCGTCCTCGACGACGTAACCACGCTCGTCACACCACAGCGTGTACTGCGCCTGGCCGTCGCGACACGCCCCGATGTCGCGTGCCAACACACCACCGAGGAACTTGGCGGCGTCGCGGCCACCGATTCGGTATTTGTACAGCGGCGACGTGTCGATCAGGCCCGCCGAGTTGCGCACCGCGAAGTACTCGAACTTGTCGGACATCTGGTACTTCACCGCCGACAGGTAGCCCGACCAATGCGACCACAGCTGGGTCTGATTCAACGGGGCCAGGCGCTCATGAAACGGCGTCGTCAAGACCATTCCGTGATCGTAGACGTCTGTTGGACATTTGCGCAATAAGAGTTACTCTGGCAACGTGACACGACTCAGCCCCACCGCCCGCCGCGAGGAGATCGTCGCAGCGGCATTGCGGGTAGCCACGGCGAAAGGGCTCGGCAACACGACCGTACGCGACGTGTCCGCCGAAATGGGCACATCGAGCGGGTTGATCCACCATTACTTCGCATCGATGGACGAGGTGCTGGCCGCCGCGTTCGAAGAGGCCGCGGGCGCCGACCTCGCCAACACCGAGGCAGCAATGGACTCGTGCATCGGCGCGGCCCAGCGACTGTCGACGTTCTTCGCTTCGTACAGCCGCACCGACGAATACAGAGCCTTTCAGATGTGGCTCGACGCGTGGGCGGAGGCCAGCCGGCGCCCGGCGCTGGGCGCAACGTCGCGACGGCTGAACGTGGCCTGGCAACGGTTGGTCGCAACAGCCATCGCCGAAGGTACCGATCAAGGCCACTTCGTGTGCGCCGATCCCCACGCGACCGCGTGGCGGGTGGTGTCATTGCTCGACGGGTTGAGCCTGCAGCTGGCAGCTCATCCGGGCGTGATCGAGCAGGGCGACGTGCTCGATTGGACCATGACAGCGCTCGAGGCAGAGGTCGGCTTGTCGAGCGGAACGCTCGTCCGGCCGGCGGCCGACGGTCGAGCCGCTACAGCACCCTCCACGTCCACACTCGCAACATGATGTCGTCACCGTCTTCGTGGATCATCGCCATCGGCTCGGTGAGGTCGACCAGTTCCCATGTGCCGGCATCGATCAGACGCTGCTGCTCTGCGCGATAGCCAAGGTGGTCGACGGCGTCATCGCGAAATGTGATTGACACGTGCCCGCCGGGTGAGGTGACGCGCGCCAGTTCGGCAAAGGCCGAACCGTCGACGTGGCCGAGCGTGAACACTCCGACTGAAACAACCGAGCCGAACCGGTCATCGTCGAAGGGCAGACGATCCAGCAACGACCCTTGATGCAACTCCGCATACACACCTCGCTCCGCGCTGCGTTCCAACATTCCAGTCGACAGATCGAAGCCGACGATGCGGCCGTGACCGTTCGCAGCCAGGGAGACGCCGACGAGCCCGGTACCGCAGCCGGCATCGAGGATGTCAGCACCTGGTCGGGCGAAGTGGCTGCAACGCTCGGCACTGGCCTGCGGCGCGTTCCACCGCAGATCATCGAGATCGCTGTCGTAGTCGGCGGCCCAGACGTCGTAGCGCTCGCGCAGCTGGGCTTCCCCCTGCGACGCATAGATCCATTGCAGCCGGCTGTCTCGCTCAGTACTCATAGAACCCGCGACCAGCTTTGCGACCAAGCAGGCCGGCCTCGACCATCCGCAGCAGGAGCGAAGGCGGTGTGTACAACTGCTCTTTGAACTCTCCGTACAGCGACTCCGCCACCGCCTGGACGGTGTCGAGACCGATCAGATCTGCCAACCGCAGCGGACCCATCGGGTGCGCGCAGCCCTTGACCATGCCGGTGTCGATGTCGTCGGCGGTGGCGAAGCCGGACTCGAGCATGCGGATCGCAGCGAGGATGTACGGAATGAGCAGCGAGTTGACGATGAACCCGGCGCGGTCGCGCGAGCGAATCACGGTCTTGCCCAGTGTGTCGCCGGCAAAGTGCTCCATCTCCGTGGCCGTCTCGGGCGATGTCAGCAACGATGTCACCAGCTCGACGAGCGGTAGCACCGGCACCGGGTTGAAGAAGTGGATGCCGATGACTTGCGCTTCTCGCTTGGTCGCCCTGGCCAGCTTCATGATCGGGATGCTCGAGGTGTTCGATGCCAGCACGGCCCCGGGCTTGCACAACGCATCGAGCCGGCCGAACACGTCGATCTTCATGGCTTCGTCCTCTGCGACAGCCTCGATCACGAGGTCGCAGTCGGCGAGTGCATCGAGTTGATGACCGAAGGCCAGGCGCTGCCAGGTGGCATCGTGGTCGGCCTCAGAGAGCCGCCCCGACGTCACCGCCCGCTTCAACGAGTTGGTGACTCGGGCCATGCCGGCTTCTGCCGCAGCGGGCGAACTCTCGGTCACAACCACCGCGAGCCCCGCCCTGGCCGCCACCTCGGCGATACCGGAGCCCATCAGCCCACATCCGACAACACCGACCTTCTCGATCACATCCGACACGTCGCAACCCCGATGTTTGCCATGCCGAGATCTTGCCAGACCGCACCCAACCGGTGGTCAACGGCTCGTTCAGGCTGACACCATGCCATCTCCTAGTCGCCACCGCCCGACCACGTGAATCGTGCCGGACGCTTCTCGACGAACGCCGCGACTCCTTCTGCGCCGTCTGGCCCACGAGCGGCGACGTCATTCCAATGCATTCGCACGGCCGCCGGAACATGTCCGTGGGCCATGATCTCCGCCACCATCGCCTTGGTTGCTGCCTGAGTCAGCAACGAGCGCGAGGCGAGCAGGCCAGTCAACGTAGAAAGTCGACCGACAAGTGCTGCGGGATCGACGATCTCATCCACCAAGCCGACGTGCCAGGCCTCAGCGGCAGACATCAAGTCGCCCGTGAACAGCATGCGCTTCGTCACCGCAGGGCCGAGCAGGTGCGTTGCCCGCTCCAAGGACGCGCTCGGGTACACGATGCCGAGCTTGGAAGGAGTGATGCCGAAGCGGGCGTTGGGGGTAGCGATACGAATGTCGCAATCGATGGCGAGCGAACATCCGCCACCGATGCAATCGCCGGAGACGACAGCGATGGACGGCTTCGGCAGCGTCGCCAGCGCCGATTCGGCATCCATGTTGACGTCCGAGAACGAACGTTCGTCGTCTCGACGCGGAGCTCGGAGTTCGGTGATGTCGGCGCCGGCGCAGAAGTGCTCGCCCGATCCACGCAACACCACGACGCGCACAGCCGGATCAGCCGCAAGCCGCGACGCCAGATCGTGCAGACTCGCCCACATCGAGTAGCTCATTGCGTTCCGCTTGCCCGGCCGATCGAGCCAAATCGTGGCGGTCGCTCCGTCGCCGGTCAATCGGATCTGTTCGGCTGATTCCGCGGTCATCGACGAACAGTGTGGCCCGCCCGACGATCAATCGGGCGGTACCATTGCGCTGCGACGAGGAGGAAGTGTGAATCGGACCTACCTGGCGGCAGCCGGATTGATGATGGTGACGATGGTGGCCTGCAGTGGCGACGACGACGTCGACAGCGGGTCCGCTTCGGGCTCGACATTTTGCGCATCCGCTCAGCTGGCGAAGGATGCCGCCGATTCGCAGCAAGAACTGTTCAACCTCGAGGAGGCGCCGACTCCCGAGCAGGTCCAGCCGGCCGTCGAAGACTTCGCTGGGAAGTTTGCAGCAATGACGGCCGAGGCACCTGCTGATATCAGCGCGGACGTCGAGACCATCAACAACGCGGCGCAGCAGCTGCTCGCGCTGGTGAAGAACAACGGCTACGACGTTGTGACGATGATCGACCTGCCCGAGTTCGCAACGCTCAGCGACACGTTCGCCAGCACCGAGTACACCGAGGCCCAGGACCGCTTCCAGACCTACATCGACACCAACTGCGGGATCACCGACACCACCCTGGGGTCCTGACCGACCAATGCCTGACCGACCAAGAGTGGTATGTGTCAGCGACGTAGTCGGGCAAGCGGTGCAGGCTGGCCACCCGGTTGTCGCGTTGGAGTCGACCATCATCAGCCATGGCATGCCGTATCCGCAGAACGTCGAAATGGCGGATGCGGTCGAGGCAATCGTTCGTGATCACGGCGCGACGCCTGCGACCATTGCTGTCATCGATGGAGTCTGCAAGGTCGGCGCAGATCGTGCCGAGATCGAAGCACTGGCCAGTCGAGCCGATGTGCACAAGGCGACCACTCGCGACCTACCGTGGCTCGTCGCAATGAAAGCGACCGGCGCCACCACGGTCGCGGCCACGATGCATCTCGCGGCCCTCGCGGGCATTCGAATCTTTGCCACCGGTGGCGTCGGTGGCGTGCACCGCGGAGCAGCGACCACCCTCGACATCTCCGCCGATCTCAACGAGTTGGCAACGACGTCCGTAGCTGTGGTGTGCGCCGGAGTGAAGTCGATCCTCGATATCGCCCTCACGCTCGAGTACCTCGAGACCGTAGGAGTACCCGTCGTGGTCGTCGGCAGTGACGAGTTTCCTGCGTTCTACAGCCGGTCCAGTGGCCTGCCGGCGCCGCGCCGAGTCAACACCGCGTTGCAGACGGCCGAGGTACTCGATGCAACATGGCGAGGTCTGCAACTGCATCGCGGAGTCTGTATCGCCAATCCGATTCCGGCGGAGGACGAGATACCGGCGGGCGAGATCGATGGCGTGATCACCGAGGCACTTGGGGAACTGTCGGCGCGAGGCATCGTCGGCCAAGCGGTGACCCCGTTTCTGTTGTCGCGGATCGTGGATCAAACCGGCGGACGCAGCCTGACGGCCAACATCTCATTGATCAAGCGCAATGCAGCGTTGGCCGCCGACATCGCCGTGGAGTACTCCAAGCTCGCCCGGTAATCCGTCACACCTCGACCACGGCGGCCAGCTTGGCCAGTGTCGCTTCCATGTTCTGTCGATTGCGTTCAGGGCGATCGCGCACGCCAGCGACCAGAATCGCGACCTTGGCCGCCACAGGATTGCGACGATCGGTCCAGGTCTCGACGACCGATGTCGCGTCACCCGACTGCTCGAAGCGATAGTCCCAAGTGGCCACCTTGATCGGCCCGGTTGACACATCGAAGGTGAACTGCTCCCCGGGTCGGGCCTCGGTGACAACCACATCGGTGGTCCATCGCCGCCAGCCGTTTCGGTTCGTGCCCTTGAAGCGGGCCCCGACAGCCGGACCCGTGGCACCCTTGACCCACCGACCCCCGGTGTTCTCCGGCGACCAGTCCCCCATTCGGGGCAGATCGGTGACCAACTCGTACAGCCGGCCGGGGTCGGCACGGATCGTTCGTTGTACGGAGACTCGTTCGGGCATGGAGCTATCTGAACAGATCGCGGCTCTGATCGCGCAACGCGGGACCAATCGTGGCCGTCTCGTCAGCCTCCCAGGAGCAGCCACGGATCACACCGACGGGCACACGTGAGATGTTGCCCTTGACCAGTTCGGCGGCGCCGGCGAGTTCGTCGGCGATGCAGACCGCCTGCACTCTGAACTCGTGGCCGTGCGGGTCGAACTGGCCGATGTAGCTGTGGATCGGCTGCATTCCGGCGATGCCGATGGCAATGTCGGTCTGGCCCTCGCGCCACGCCCGGCCGAACGTATCGGAGATGATGACGGCCACATCGATACCTTGTTGAGCAAAGCCTGCTCGTATGCGCCGGGCAGAGGCGTCGGGATCCGTCGGCAGCATGACCAACCGCCCGCGGGCGCCGCTCGATGACTGATCGACACCGCTGTTGGCACAGACGAAGCCATGCTGTGTCTCGGTGATCAACACGGGTCCAAGTTGGCGGACGATTCGTTTCGCCTCACGCAGTACGACCTCGGTGACGGTCGGGTCCTTGTCCCACTGCTTCGACCATTCGATGGCGAATGGTGAAGGATCGACATCGGCAAGTTCGACCGTGCGGCCCTCGGCCTTGGAGACGATCTTTGACGTGACTACCACGATGTCGCCATCCGCGAGGGCTGTGCCCGCGGTCACTGCGGCAGCGGCGATCGTCGTCGCCAGATCGTCGCCCTCGACGATCTCCGCGATGCCGGCCACGCCGAAGATCTGTAAGCCGGTCACGGGCTGAACGTAGCAGCGCGCGATACAGCACAATGGGGTCCATGGTCTCCGACTTGTTCGATCCGGCAGCGTGGCGCGATGTGCCGGGCTTCAGCTTTGACGACATCACCTACCACCGTGCAGTCGATCAGGGAACGGTTCGCATCGCCTTCAACCGGCCCGAGGTTCGCAACGCCTTTCGACCGCGCACTGTCGATCAGCTGTACACCGCGCTCGATCATGCTCGAATGACGACCGACGTCGGGTGCGTCGTGTTGACCGGCAACGGTCCGTCGCCGAAGGATGGTGGCTGGGCGTTTTGCAGCGGTGGCGACCAGCGAATCCGCGGCCGCGACGGGTACAAGTACGCCGCTGACGAAGGAGGTGACTCCATCGAGCCGGGCCGCGCTGGGCGCTTGCACATCTTGGAGGTACAGCGGCTGATCCGGTTCATGCCCAAGATCGTCGTGTGCGTCGTGCCCGGCTGGGCCGCGGGCGGCGGCCACAGCCTGCACGTTGTGTGTGATCTCACCCTCGCCAGCGCCGAGCACGCCAAGTTCAAGCAGACCGACGCCGATGTGGCCAGCTTCGACGGCGGCTTCGGCAGTGCCTATCTGGCCCGGCAGGTCGGCCAGAAGTTCGCCCGCGAGATCTTCTTCCTCGGCAGAGAGTATTCCGCTGCCGACGCACACCGCATGGGCATGGTCAACGCCGTCGTGCCTCACGCTGAGCTCGAATCCACGGCCCTGCAGTGGGCCAGGGAGATCAACGGCAAGAGCCCGACAGCGCAACGCATGCTGAAGTTCTCGTTCAACCTGATCGATGATGGTTTGGTGGGCCAGCAGGTGTTTGCGGGTGAAGCCACGCGGTTGGCCTACGCGAGCGACGAGGCAGAGGAGGGACGCGCATCGTTCATCGACAAGCGCGAGCCCGACTGGAGCGCATTCCCGTGGCACTACTGACGTGATTTTGGGGCACTACTGACGTGATCCTGATCGATGACGCCGACGACTCACGGCTGGCCTGTTTCCGGCGCAACGAACGCGGTTTGACCAATCGTCGCCAACGACGCAGCGACGATGGCGACGGACTGTTCATGGCCGAAGGCGATCTTGTCGTCGAACGCGCCCTCGATGCCGGGTGCACGGCCGTCGCGGTGCTTGTCGATGCCGCCAGACCTCCCCCGGTCACGGAACGGATTCCCGACGGCATTCCGGTGTACGCCGGCGGTGATCCCGTGCGGGCAATGGTCACCCAGTTGGGCGTACCACAGGGAATCGTCGCCCTGTTTGCCCGGCCTGTGCGCCCGACCGCAGCGCACCTCGCCCTGCACGCGACACGCCTGATCGTGGTCGAAGCGGTCGACAACCCGATCAACGTCGGCTCGATTGTGCGCAACGCCGTGGCGTTCGGGTGGGATGGGATGATCTTCGATTCGACCAGCGCCGACCCGCTTTCTCGCAGGTCGTTGCGAGTGTCGATGGGGCAAGCCATCGCCTTTCCGGCGGCGCGCAGCACGCACCTGCCCGACGAGTTACGGCACCTGCGGGAGTGCGGATTCGCTGTATGCGCCTTGACACCGTCGGTAGATGCAGACGACATCGGCGCAATCGAGAGCACCTCGAAGATGGCTGTCGTGATCGGATCCGAGCGCGTCGGACTCTCTGCCGAATCGCTCGCGGCAAGCACCTACCGCGTCTGTATCCCCATGGCGAATGGAATCGATTCACTCAACGCCGCAGCAGCGACCGCGATCGCCTGCTACGCCCTACGCGGCTGACCGGGTGACGAGATCGGCAAGCCGGTGTCGTTGCGCATCTGTTCGGCCGCAGGCGCGAAGTAACCCATCAGAGTCTCGGCGATTGCAGGCGTCGGGGCGCATTGCGCCACTGCTGCTCCCATGTGCACCAGCCACCGATCGCGTTGCACCGGCCCGATTGTGAAGGGCATGTGGCGCATTCGCAACCGGGGGTGCCCTCGCTCGTCGTTGTACGTCGTCGGCCCACCCCAGTACTGGGCGAGGAACAGGGTCAGGCGGTGGCGAGCGCCGCGCAGATCCGGCGCCTCGGGGTAGAGCGGCAACAGAACGTCGTCGCTCGCCACGCCTGTGTAGAACGCGTCGACGAGCCGTTCGAAGAACGACATGCCACCGACGGCGTCGTACAGGGTTGAAGTGCCTCGATCGGAGTCGGTCATCGACCGCCGAGGCTATCGGTCGTCAGGCGGCGAGGCCGTTGAAGACCCGCACGTTGGCGAGGTCCTCTTGACGCGCTACGCACGGCATGTTGCCGTCGCAGAGGTCGAAGATCACATTTTCGTTGTTCGCCAGAAGTACGAGTGCCGAGACGACGTCGTCGTTTATGTCGCCGCGCGTTGAGGCCGACCATACGCGCAGAGCAGGTGCGACGCTCGGCCTTCGCCCCAACGATCCATCACTGCCTATCGAGGCGCTATCAGGCGGCAATCAGCAAAAG
>JAYTZE010000044.1:0-4476 GCA_043742385.1 Ilumatobacteraceae bacterium | reverse complement strand
TTCAACCCGCAGTACCGCACGATCAGCACCAACTTCCAGGGTTGGGCCGGTGTGGTGCACCCCGTCGACCAGGCGCCCACCCGGATCGCCGCGTCGTTCCAGCTTCCCGGCAGCCAGGGCACCTTCCCGCCGGCATGCGCAGTACCCGCCGCGCAGCCCGAGTTCTATTCGATCGACAAGCCGTATGGCACCGTCGGCACCCTTGCCCCTTACCTGGTTCGTGGCAAGGCCTTTGGGACCACGCCCGGTCAGGTGGTCCTAGCGTTCGCCAGCGGCGTCGAGTTCTCGTTGCCGTCGGCCTCGGTGACCTGGGGTGACACGTCGATCTCGTTCACGATCCCGACATCGCTGACCACTGCCGGCGCTTACAACCTGCGGATCGTTGCCGCCGACGGCCAGACGGCGACCAACGCCGTGACGTTCCACCTGCTCGGGGTCGGCTACAACCCGCCGGTGTTCGAGGTCACGAATCTCCCAGGCATTGATACGGCCACTCAATTCGATCCGGACAACGACCCGCTCGACGGCAGCGGCCCTCGCGCCATCCAGCGCGCCATCGACGCCGCCGACGCGCTCGGCAACACATCCAACGCACTCGTCGTGGTCTACCCGAACATGTCGACGCAGCAGCGCCACACCGCATTCAACCCGGATCACGCCTACTTCGAGAACTTGATCATCCACAACAGGGTCAAGCTGCAAGGTGTCGGCGCCGGTGGACCCTCGGTGCCCGGCTCGCGTATCGACGGCCGCTACTTCTGGGGTGTCAACTCCAACAACACCCCGGCCTACTTCGACTCCTGGGAGACTCAGATCGAGACCCTCGGCCCGAAGGCCGGCACGCCTGCGGGCGCCGACTCGGTCGACCCGATCGGTCAGGTCATCTACGTCCGTCCGGAGTTCGTTGCCCAGTTCAACAACCCGTTCAACCCGGCGATCGACGGTTTCACCATCACCGGCGGCGACCAGCAGGGCTTCCCGACGAACCTCAACTTCCTCGGCGGCGGTCCCAACGGCGCCCCGCGACCGGCTGTCGTCGAGACTCAGGGTGGCGGCGTGTTCGTGACCAACTGGGGCCGCAACACCGCAATCACCAACAACGTGTTCGTCTCCAACGGAGGTTCGTTCGGCGGCGCCATCCGCGTCGGCACCCCCGAGCTCGGCACCACGCCGGCGACTTCGACCAACAACACCGGCAACGTCAAGATCCTGCATAACCGGATCGTCGCCAACGGCGGCACGATGCTGGCCGGGGCCATCGGCATCTTCTACGGCTCCAACGACTACGAGGTCGGCTACAACGACATCTGCGGCAACGCCAGCGCCGAGTACGGCGGCGGTGTCAGCCACTACGGCCGTAGCCCCGGTGGGCGCATCCACCACAACAGGGTGTTCTTCAACCAGGCCTACGACGAGGCCGGCGGCATCATGGTCGCCGGCGAGATCCCGGCCGACAACACCCGCCTCTCCGCCGGCGCAGGCGCGGTGACCGTCGATCACAACGAGATCATCGCCAACCTGTCGAACGACGACGGCGGTGGTCTGCGGTTCTTGATGGCCGCGGGCCCCAGCAACGACAAGATGGACGTCAACGACAACATCATCGCCAACAACGTGGCGACGCATGAGGGCGGCGGCATCGCCATCGACGACACCCCACGAGTGCAGATCGTCAACAACACCATCGTCAAGAACATCACCACAGCGACTGCGATGACCAGCGATGGCTTCCCGGCCCCGGCTGGCGTCTCGACAGGCGCCAACAGCTCGCTGCTGCAGGCCCGCCTCAACGTGCTCTACGGGGCGGCGGCTTCTCCGAAGTTCTCCAACCCGGTGATCCTCAACAACATCTTCGCCGACAACCGGGCAGGTACTTGGACCAATGCCGGTGTGGCCGGCGTTGGTCTGCCAGGTGACGCCACAGCGGTCCTGCGGTGGGACGTCGGCACCCCCGACGCCAGCGGCACGCCGCGGGTCTTCGGCTCGCTAGTCGACTCGTCGGCAACCAACCCGCTATACCATGGTGGCACCGGCTTCGTCTTCGGTACGGGACTCACCGTCCCGCTATCGGCCAACCTGCAAATTGGTCCGGCGTCGGGTATCGCCAAGGTGCAGTTCAAGGCGACATTCGACACGCAGGTGTCGGTGGCCAACTGGAGAACGTTCCCCAACTTCCGCCCGGCGGCGATCGTCACCGTCGATCAGCCGGTTGATCAGCTGGCCAACTACCACCTGCTCGAGACCGGCCGCACGCTGCCTGACGTTGCGGTGGACACAACCCGGGCCACCCTGGCGTTCCAAGCCGGCAACGGCAACCCCGTCGGCTACTTCCCGGTCGCCGCCCCGGCGACCGACATCGACGACTCGGTCAGGCCCTTCCCACCCGGTATCGCCACCGTCGATCGTGGCGCCGACGAACTGTCGCCGCTGCCGGCGCCGGTGGGGGCGTTGAGCGGCGTTCCGCTGCGTGTGCTCGACAACTTCAACAGAGCAAGTGGACCAAGTGTCGGCCCCGCCTGGACCGTGCGGGCCGTGCCGTTGGTCTCGCCAATGGGCATCAGCGGCGCCCCGGCAGCCGTAGCGATGGCTATTGGCCGTGCGAACGGCTTCGAGATCTGGGGCAACCCGCCGGTTGGCTTCGGCCCCAATCAGCAGGCCGGGTTCACACTGACCGCCCTGCCGACGTCGCCCACCGTGATCAGCTCGATCGGTTTGGTCCTCAAAGCCAACGGCGCGTCGGGGTTCAACATCACCCCGAACCGATACATCGAGGTGCGCTACAGCGAAAGCCTGCAGCGGATCACGGTCGGCTACGCCACCGGCGGGTCGTCGGCGCTGGTCACCGCGTTGAACATCAATGCGGTCAACCTGAACCCCGGTGACACAGTGCTGGCCGAGGCCACCGGAGCCGGCCAGGTGCGGGTGTTGGTCAACGGCGCCCTGCTCGGCACAGCCAATGTCACCGGGTTCGGGGCCCCCAACAACGCTGCTGGCGGCAGCATCGGTATGCGCTACCTCGGGCCCAACGGCGTGAGTCCTGCAACAACGACCAAGGTCGACGATTTCCTCGGAGGGAACCTGTGAGCGAGCTCAGCAACAACAACGGAGCACGCCGGCTCATCTCCCGGCGTGGGTTCTTCGCCATCGGCAGCGGCGCAGTGGTCGCCCTCGCCACCGGCGGAGCATACGCGGCCGGCAACGGCGGCCCTCCAGTGCCACGGGGCAAGTTGCCGCCAGGGTTGACCACTGGGCCTGGGATCAAAAAGCTGGCTTTGGCGGTCACCGACGGCTGGGCGGGCATGCCCCGCACCTTGCCGCCAGTCGCGCCGTACTTCCCCGACACCTGGGCCCCGGAGTCGCTCGACACCTACGTGTTCGGTTTCCGTGACGTCACCGGCCTCGAGCGCAGCCAGGTGCAGGCCCAGCAGGGCAAGGCGCAGATCTCGGCGCCGGTCATCGATTGTGTCGCCGGCGAAGAGTTGTGGGTCACGCTCAGCAACCTCGGGCTAGTGGTCCGTCCCGACCTCACCGACTCGCACACCATGCACTGGCACGGTTTCCGCAACGCCATCCCGTTCTACGACGGTGTGCCCGAGTCGTCGGTGTCGGTGCCGATCGGGCGTGACTTCACCTACGTGTTCCGCCCGATGGACGCCGGCACGTACATGTACCACTGCCACTTCGAAGACGTCGAGCACGTCACGATGGGCATGACCGGCCTCGTCTTCGTCCGCCCGGAAGGGCACCCGAACTGGGCGTACGACCACGGGACGGCGCTGTTCGACGGCCGTGGCGACACCGAGTTCGATCGTGAGTATCCGATCCTGCTGACAGAGTTCGACTTCAGCGGCCACTGGAACGACGCCCACATCCAGGTCTCGGACTGGACGAACTACAAGCCCAACGTCTGGTTGATGAACGGCCGGGCGTACCCCGACACAGTCGAGCCGAGCAGCGCCCGCACGGCGACCGGTGACCTGGAAGTGCCGGCCATGGCGCACCTGCAGTACCAGCCGCAAAGCTCGAGGCTCGATGCTATAGCGGGCCAGCGGGTGCTGATCCGGTTGGCCAACCTCGGCTTCCAGGAACAGACCTTGAGCATGCCCGGCGTTTCGATGCGCGCCGTCGGCTCCGACGCCCGCTACCTCAACGCCGCCAGGCAGACGTTCAGCGACACCGTAGTGCTCGGGGCCGGCGAAAGCCGCGACCTGATCCTGACCGCGCCGACATCGGGGGTCTACCCGTTCTACAACACCGACCCGGCCAAGTACCGCGGCGACGGCAGCGATCAGCGTGTCGGCGGGCAATACACAGAACTCCACGTGAGCGCGTGATGAAGACGAATCTAGAAGGGACGGTTTCGATGAATTCAAAGCCGACAGCAGTTCGGCGCCGGGCGCGCCGGACCGGGGTACGCGCTGGCGCAGTGCTGCTCGCCTCCGCCGGCGTGTTCAGCGCCACGATGTTCACCTCGGC
>JAYTZE010000043.1:0-8812 GCA_043742385.1 Ilumatobacteraceae bacterium | reverse complement strand
TACGCTGACGCTGCCATCGACGAGATCGTCGCAGCCATCACCGCCGGCCAAGACGCAGCGGGATAGTTCAGCAGTCGATCGCGGCACGCATCGCCGCGCATACTTCTGGCCAACGACCTGCGCTGAGCGAGCCAAGATGGTCCGTCAAATATGCCCGGCGGATCGCCAGGGAGTTGTCCACAGTGGCAGCACAGTCCAGTCGGAGACCGTCGTCAGGACCGAGCGGGACCTCGGTAGGGATACCGCGTACTGATCGAGTGACCGGGGCAACCAGCACTGTGTTGAGGAGTCCGATCGCCTCGTTGCGAGTCAGCACGAGATACGGGCGTCCCTTTTCGCTCGGTGTCATGCCGAACCAGATGTCGCCCTGGCGCATCACCACCACTTGTCCCACGGCTCTTCGTTGATGGAGTCGATGAGGGCTTGATCGCTGCCCGCAATCTCATCCTCAGTCTGTGGCATCCGCCGATATCCCTCGGCAATCTGCTCGCCGATCTCTTGGCGGCGTTCCTGATCGATCAGCCTGATCAGGGCATCGCGCATCGCTTCGGTTCGGCTGTCGTAGTTGAGACGAAACACGACCCAGTCGAGGTCGCGAAGAAGATCGTCGGGTAGACGAATTGCCAGCTGTGTTGACATGCATTGAGCATACCGTTACGGTATGTACAGTGCAATGCCCGCCGTGACGACGAGCCCCTCGAGACACAAATCCCCAACCAACCGAGCCGCGCGATCGCCATCACAGGCCATCACCACTGCGAGTCGATCGTGCGCAACAGGGCCCGCCACCAGCGCTTTCATCAACCGTCCACGTGCCTGACGGTCGCTGCCCTCGAAGCGCGCCTGGCGGGAGCTGACCCCCGCCGAGCCGATCGACGGGTCCTTCCCTCGCCCCTGCCACGCACAACGAGACAGCAGCGGGCACACCGTGCATTGGGGAGACAGGGGCCGGCACAACGCGGCGCCCAGATCCATCAAACACTGGTTCCATGCCCACGAATCGCCGGGCGCAAGTGCCGCGTCGGCGACAGCCTGGGCTTGCTTTGGGGTGAGCCGATGGCCGGCTACACGAGCCAGAACACGGGCGATGTTGGTGTCGACCACCGCTGCGTCGGCCTCGAACGCGAACGCCAGCACTGCGCGGGCGGTGTACTGGCCGACACCCGGCAACCGCAGCAAGGTCTCGAGGGTCGACGGGAACTCGCCCGCTGCGGCGATCTGCGCGGCGGCGGAATGCAGATTCCGGGCCCGCCGCGGATAGCCGAGCCCCTGCCACAACCGCAGGACGTCACCCAGCGACGCCTGCGCACACGACAAAGACGACGGATACGACGCCATGAACTCGTGCCATTTCGGGACGACTCGCAGTGCCTGGGTTTGCTGCAACATCACTTCGCTCACCAGGATCGCCCACGGGTCTCGGGTCTGGCGCCACGGCAGGTCGCGCAACCTCGGCATCCCCCACCGCAACACCTCAGTGGAGTGTTTGCCTCCACCCCGAGCGGGCGTGAAACACTCCACTGGATCTAGTCGGCCCAGACGTCGACACCGTCGTATGGGCGTCGGCGCGTTGGCGCGCTGTCGCGCTTCCACACCATGACTCGCCGCCGGAAGTAGCAGACCTCTTGTCCGTGTTGATTGAAGCCCTTGCTCTCGACGGTGACGACGCCGCGGTCGGGTTTCGACTTCGATGGCTGCACGTCGAGCACTCGCGTTTCGGCGTGAATCGTGTCGCCGTGAAACGTGGGGAACTTGTGCTGCAACGTTTCAACCTCGAGGTTGGCGATCGCCGCACCGCTGATGTCAGGCACGCTCATACCCAACACCAGTGAGTAGACGAGATTGCCGACGACCACGTTGCGGCCCTGCACACTCTCCGCAGCGAACCAATCGTTGGTATGGAGAGGATGGTGGTTCATCGTGATCATGCAGAAGAGATGATCGTCGTACTCGGTGATCGTCTTGCCGGGCCAGTGCTTGTACACGTCACCAACAATGAAGTCTTCGAGGCACCGCCCGAACGGGCGCTCATGCGAGGTCATGTGGCCGACAGTAGCTAGCGATCGTCGTCGCCGTCACCCTCGACAGGGAAAGTGGGAGACGTGTCACCCATCGCCTTGCGTCGCTGAGCGAAGCGCACAGAAAAGTCGAGGGCGCGTTCGTTGTTCGATGGATCTGCGGCGATATCGCGCAACCGTCGCAAACGCTCGCGTCGCTTGATGCTCCACGGCCCGACACGCAGGGTTGCGTACAGAATGCCGCCGAGCACAATCGGGAAGAAGTACTGCGCCAAGCGATAAGTGGCAGATCCCAGGACCGCGGTCGAACTCGTCAGCCCGAAGCCGACCAGAGCGATCGGAAGACCGCCGTCGATGATTCCCAAGCCACCCGGCGTAATTGGAATGACGGCCAGCACATTGACAAGACCGAAGGCAACGATCAGCGCGTCGATGTCAGTTGATGCGCCGAAGGCGCGCAGAA
Source organism: Ilumatobacteraceae bacterium (assembly GCA_043742385.1). GTDB lineage: Bacteria > Actinomycetota > Acidimicrobiia > Acidimicrobiales > Ilumatobacteraceae > JAENVT01. Next base: position 6,331 of record JAYTZE010000043.1, on the reverse strand, counting down.
ACACCCACAGCGCCGCAGCGTCGAGAATCCAATTGGCGGCCGCCCATCCGAGTACACGGCCGAGCAACCGACGGTCGCCCGCCAGATCCTCGAGTCGGAGACCAATGTGTCGCACGCCGGCTGCGGTTCGATCCTCGCTGAGTCGAAGGCGGCGAGCCACCCAACGCAGAATGCGCTCGGCGCGACCCTGGCCTTCCATCAATCCGAAGACGATGCCACTGGCAATCAGCATCAGCACGATGCCGGCGATGGCGGCCGTTGCATAGCCGGGGTTGACACCGCGGATGGGAATCGAGACCGTCAACGCGATCCAGAAGATCAGGTTGAGCACCACAGCCGAACCGAGACCTGCTGTCGCCAACGCGAATCCGGCATCGGGTCCATGAACGCCCGACAACGTCATCAGGCGGTATCCCATCGCAGAACCGGCAGCGCTGCCGCCCGGAACGATGCTGGACAGCGCCTTGGTGCTCATCTGGATGCGAAAGAGTCGGGCACGCGAGATCTTGTGTGCCTCGTCGCCGAGCGCAGCGCGAGTGAGCAGTGTGTAGGCCAACAACGCGCTCATCTCGAGAAGCAGGCCGAGCCCGAGCAAGTAAGGATTGACGGTGCGTAGCCGTCCCGTGGCTTCGCGGACGCCGGGAACGATCGTGACCATAGCGAAATAGACGATCGTGACGAAGGCCAGCAACTTGAGCGTGAACCGGAACGGCCTGAACCGGCGAGGGCGCGGCGGGCCACCCGTGTCATCCGATGACACACGGGGCAACTCACCCGTTGCGGGGTCATCCGACTCGATGGCCATCTCATATTGCTTAGTCCAAATCGACGGTCATCACAGGCGATGAGACGTGTGGCACTCAAGTTTCCCGGTTGACCCGGCCGATATCTTCTCGTGGAAGCGAGAGAAGGACGCCATGAAGAAGGCCATCGTTATCAGCGCTATCGCATTGCTTGCCGCGTGCGGCGGCACGAAGAGCGATGTGTCGATTGGATCGAGCGCCGATCAGGCGGCGCCCTCTGACACGGCGACCGCCGGCGATGTTGACAACCCCGATGACCCGATCACCGTCGACGATTTCGGCGATATGCCACCGGAATGCATTGACTTGTTGGGTTCATTCCTCAAGAAGATCGAGCCGAAGGTCTCGTCGATCGATTGGGACCAGGCCACGCTCGCCGACTTCGAGGCATTCAGCAAGGAGTTCGAAGCCGACTCCAATTCGTTCGACACCGAGATTTCCGCGGCAGGCTGCAACAGGTACAGCCTCACTGGATCCGACGACAGGCAGTTCGAGCAGATGGCCGATCTGGCTGCGGCCGAGGCGCCCGGCACGCTCGGGTTCCTGCAGTTCCTCAACGCCCTCGCCGGCAGCGCGACCGACACGGGTGAGCCGATGCCGTCCGACTGCGCTGGAACCATCGCTGCCGTCGAGCAGTTCCTGGCAGGCGGCGGGACGATGCAAGACTTGACGATGGCAGAGGTGACCAGGCTCGGGCAGTTGATGACCGCGGTCCGCACCAATTGCACCGCCGAGGAATCGTCGGCCTTTTACGCCCGTGAGGACCTGACGGCCTACCTCGGCACCTGATTCGAACCGACACTTCCAATCAGGGTGCGCAGCCGGCGAGTGAGTTCAACGCGGGTGTCAGCGGGACACTTGCCGAGGTGCACCACGACCAGTTCTCTGTCAGGCACAACAACGCAGTATTGCCCTTCGTGGCCGTGCGCAGCGAGGCTGCCGGGTAGATCGCGCCACATCCACCAGTGGCGACCGAAGTCGAAGCCGTCCTCGTCGTTGGCGACGAACGTTCGGGCGTCGTCGCACCAGCCCTCTGGCAGCAACCGTCGACCATCGACGACACCGTCGTGTCGATACAGCTCGCCGAACCTGGCGAAGTCGCGGGCTGTGGCATACACGTACGACGAGCCCACGAACGTGCCGCTGGTGTCGAACTTCGGTATAGCGCTGCGCATGCCGGCCGGCGCGAACAACCGCTCGCGGAGGAACGCCTCCATGCCTTGCCTGCCGCCGCCGACCACGTCACCGATGATCCGACAGATGATGTTGGTCGTACCGCTGGAGTAGTTCCATGTCGAGCCGGGACGGCGGGTCATCGGGAGCGCTGCGGCGTACGCCGCCATGTCGTGCTGGCTCTCACCAAACAGCATCTCGAGGCAGTGGCTGATCGAGGCGTCGACGTAGTCCTCGGCCCATTCGAGTCCGCTCCGCATCTCGAGCAGATCCTGCAGGGTGATCGCTTCTTTCGGTGTGCCCCGCCATCCGGCGACGGGTGCCGGACGGTCGAGTTCGAGTCGACCATCGCGCACCAACACTCCCACCGCCGCATGGGTGATGCTCTTCGCCATGCTCCATGAGATCAATGTGGTTTTTGCGCTGACCGGGCCGCCGGCGCCGAAGATCGTGTCGGGCTGCGTGCCGTACCGCTCGAACACCACATCGCCGCAATGCATGACCACCAGAGCGAGGCTGACGCCGTGCGGCGCATCACTGGCGAACAACTCGTCGGCGACCAGCGAGATCGTTTCGTTCACGAGTCTTCACCGTAGCGAGATTGAGTCGAATGGCTCATTTCTGTTCGAGAAGGCTGCTGTTACAACTGATGTATGGGACGAATTCATAGGGCGCGGTGGTCTGCCATAGGTGCTGCTGTTGCAGTCAGCCTCGGTGCAGGCGGGCTGATCACATTCGCAAGCGCTGCAGGCGGAACCGCATCGACCTTCACACCAATCACTCCATGTCGATTGCTCGATACTCGCGCCGATGGGCCCGCGACCGGCGAGCCATCACCGCGTACCACTCCGCTCGGACAGGGTGAGACGCTGACCGTCACGGCACGAGGCAACTTCGGCAAATGCCTCGCTCTGTCGCCGACGGCAACCGGCGCTGTTCTGAACGTCACGGCCGTCAATCCGTCAGCGGGCGGGTACCTGACCGTATGGCCTGCCGACAAGGTGCAACCGCTGGCCAGCAGCCTCAACTGGGCAGCGGGCCAAGGCCCGACCCCGAACCAGGTGACCACCGGCCTCGACGAAGCGGGCCGGCTCAGTCTGTTCAACAACGCAGGCACCGTCGACGTACTGATCGATGTCGTCGGCCTTTACGAGCCAGCCTCAGCGGGCGGCGGCTCGGCTGGGCCAGCGGGCCCTGCCGGTCCTGCGGGCGCCACCGGTCCTGCGGGTGCGACTGGTCCTGCGGGCACCACCGGCACACAGGGCCCAATTGGTCCTTCCGGCGGCCCAGTCGGCCCACAAGGTGTTCCCGGAGCGCAAGGAATTCCCGGCACTCAGCTGATGACCTCGTCGAACCCCGACACCTCGATCGCCAGTGGCCAATACTCTTCGATGAAGCTCGATAGCACCGGCAATCCAGTGATCAGCCACTACGACCCAGCGAACGGTCAGCTCCGGTTGACCCGCTGTTACGACCCGGCATGCTCCGTTGCACACAGCAATGTCGTCGACGGCGATGGCATCGTCGACCTTGTTGGCAAGTACACATCCCTGCAGCTGGACTCCAACGACTTCGCAGTGATCAGCTACTACGATGAGGTCAACGGCGACCTGAAGCTGGCCCACTGCGACGACGTCGATTGCGCCACCAACGTCACGGTGAGCACGGTCGATGCAACGAGCGACAGAGGCAAATACTCGTCTTTGGCGCTCGATGGCACCGGCAACCCGGTCATCAGCTACTACGACGCCACGAGCGGCACGCTCCTGCTCGCTCATTGCAACGACAACAACTGCGCAGGCGACGACGATGCCCCAGCCGGCCCGATCAACACTGGTGACTCGACCGACGATGTCGGTCGGTACAGCTCGCTGGCGCTCGACCTGTTCAATCAGCGGCCGGTGATCGCCTACTACAACGCAACTGACTTCGATCTGAAGCTCGTGCACTGCAGCAACGAAGCCTGCACCGGTCCCCAGGCGGGCGTGGTGGTCGATGGACCAGGCGACGTCGGAGCCAACCTTTCGATGGCACTCGACCTCGGCAGCGATCCCGTCATCGCCTACTACGACGCCGACAGTCTGGCTCTGAAGGTCGCTCGCTGCGACGACCTGGCGTGCGCTGCCCCTGTCGTCAACTTCGTCCTCGACGGCTTCACCAGTCCGATCGATGCATCGATCGCCCTGGATGCCAATGACCTTGCAGTGGTCAGCTACATCGACAACTCGAATTCGCTGGCAGGCGAAGCCTTCATGCGGATTGCTCGTTGCCTCGACCTCGATTGCAGCGCCGTTGACTCGGCGACGCCCGATCCGATCTACGGCGAATTGCCGGCCAACACATCGATCGTGCTCGATGTCTACGGCTACCCGACCATCAGTCGATTCGACAGCATCTTCGCCAAGCTCACCGTCGTGCATTGCACCGACCCGATGTGCACCCCACACGTCAGGCTGATCGCAGCCCCGTAAGAATCTCCCGATCCCCCCAATCCATCATGTGAGCGCGTCAACCCTCGGCGGTTGGTCTGATGCGCTCACATGATGCGCGTATCCCCACCATCGATGTAGCCGTTGGGCAAGACTGGAGCGATGGATGTCGCCTCAGCACTCGGCACCTACCTGGAGATCGTCGACTCGTCGGCCCCCGGATTGGTCGAGGGACTGTATGTCGTCGGCTCGTACGCGCTGGATGATTGGCAGCCGGGGCGCAGCGATATCGATATCGTCGCGGTTCTGGCCGAGCCCGCAAGCGACAACGACTTCGCGACATTGCGTACCGCACACGCGCTGCTCAACGAACACCAACCACGTCCGTACATCGACGGCCCATATCTCGCGTGGGGCGACTTGCTCGCGGCGCCCGCCACAGGGTTGCACCGGCCATGGACGCTCGACGGCCAACTACACCATGACGGCGAGTGCTTCGAGATCAACCCGGTCACCTGGTACACCCTGGCCGCCTACGGCGTCACGGTACGCGGCCCAGCCGTCGACAAGTTGAACATCTGGCACGAGGTCGAAGAGCGCGTTCGGTTCGTGATCGACAACCTCTCGACCTATTGGTCGCAACTCGCCGATGCGGTCGTCGAGGCCTGCGAAGACCCTGCATCGTCGTTCAACCTGGCCTCGTTCGAGTGGTGTGCGCTGGGCGCGCTGCGGCTGCACTACACAGCGTTCACCGGCGACGTCACGTCGAAACGCGCCGCCGGCGAGTACGGCATCGTTGTCACGCCCGACTACATGTACGACACGCTTCGCGCCGCGCTCGACGCACGCGCAAGTGGCGAGGGCGAAGTGACCGCGAAGATGATGCTCGGCGCCGCCGACGTGATCAGTTGGACGGTGAACGAGGTACGCCTGGCAGCGGCGTGAAGTCGCGGTCGATCCACTTGTGGCCGACATCGGGCACTGGCCCGGTGGCGAGTGCGATGGATTCATCGATGGTGTGGGCGCGCTGTGCCAGCATGCGGTGCGAGTCACGTACGAAGCCGGCCGCGACGGCGTTGAACATCCAGTCGAAGAGCGGACCCCAGTAGCCGTCGACATCGAGGAACACCACGGGTTTGGCGATCAACCCCAACTGATTCCACGTCAAAGCCTCGGCGAATTCGTCCACCGTGCCGAACCCGCCTGGCAATACGATGAAGCCGTCGGCCAGGTCAGTGAGTCGCGCTTTGCGATCGTGCATGGTCGGCACGACCTCGAGGCGCGTCAGCGAGGTATGAGCAACTTCGGCACGCATCAACTGCTCGGTAATCACACCGAGCACTTCGCCATCGGCAGCGAGAGCAGCGTCGGCCACGAGACCCATCAGCCCGACGTGACCGCCTCCGTACACCAGCCCGATACCGCGATGGGCAAGAGCAGATCCCAGTTGTTGAGCCGCCTCTGCAAACGACGGCGATGTGCCCGCATTCGACCCGCAGTACACGCAGACGCGCGTTGTTGGTTCTGAACGCATGCGAAAGCCTGACACAGTCAACCGACGATCGTCACCCTTCACTTTCTGGTGTCCAGCTCACGTCGGTAGCCTCACCATCGTGCAGGAACACCGCGATGACTCTGGGGATGATCCTTGGGCCCACCTGTCGGCGGCCGATCTCGTCGCTGCCGCTGACACCATCGAAATTGCCGACAACGTCGTCGGCAAGGCGATCCGCCATCTCGCCGCCGAGGGTGGCCCCGACCAGCATCAGGTGCTGGCCTACGACCTGGCTCACGCAGCGGCACAAGTTGCCGCGGCCAAGGCGATGCTCGACTATGGCGCCAAGGGCGACCTCGAAGCCCGCCTCACATGTGCGTTCGTTGCCGACATGATCCACGACTTGATCACCCGGCTGTGCGGGCGCGAGA
>JAYTZE010000042.1:0-4492 GCA_043742385.1 Ilumatobacteraceae bacterium | reverse complement strand
ACGTGGGCGCGACCATGCAATGCCTGCCAGGCCGTGATGCCGGCTACGGGCATGGCTGCGGCCTGGGCCAGATCGACTCCGTCGGCGAGGGGAAGCATCCAGCTATCGGGTACGGCGATCTGGCTGCAGTACACGCCCGGGCGCATAACACCCAGCCCGCCACCGCGCACCAATACCGCGCGACCGTCGGCGTAGCCGGTTGCCTCCGTTCCGGGAGTCCACGGCAGGTTGGCTGCCGCCGCGCCGACCGATCCCTGGGTAATCCACACGTCGAGTGGGTTCACCGACGCATAGACGATCTCGACGAGTTGCTCACCCGGACCCGGTTGCGGGTCGGGAACCTCGTCGATCTGAAGCGTCCCACCGATGGAGTGAAGTCGTGCTGCGCGCATCGGGCCACTGTAGGTCGGGCGATCACGGCGCTGCCGAGCCGGTAGCTTGCCCGACGATGATCATTCTCGATGGCGGCACGGGCACACTCGTGCAAGCGCTGGGCGCGCCGATGAACGGCGACACTTGGTGCGCTGACGCCAACCTCACCCATCCCGAGATTGTTCGGCAGGCACATCGCGCGTACCTCGACGCTGGCGCCGAGGTGCTGATTGCCAACACCTACGCCACCAGTCCGCTGCTGTTCAACCACATCGGCCGCGATGCCGACGTCGCTCGAATCGATGCGGCTGCGGTGAGGCTGGCGCGTGAGGCAAGTGACGGGTCGGTGCCGGTAGCTGGCTCGTTCTCCGTCATGCGCCCTGGGATCCCCGGCAGTGATCGCAGCGAGATGCTTCGGCAATGGCCCGAGTCCGAGGCGCGCCGACTGTTCGCCGCCAAGGCGGAGGGTTTCGTGAAGGCAGGTGCCGACGTGATCGCGATGGAGATGATGCGCGATGGCGACTATTCGGTGTGGGCGATCGAAGCCGCCGCGGCCACAGGTCTGCCGGTGTGGGTCGGGATCGCCGTCGAGGAGAACGACGATGGTCGCCTGATCGGGTTCGGGCGACCCAACTGGTTGCTCGACGATTTTGTCGAATCGTTGATCAGGTGTGCACCGGCCATGGTCTCGGTCATGCACTCTGCTCCACACGTGACCACACCGGCCTTGGAGGTGGTGCGCCGACACTGGCGCGGGTCACTGGGCGCCTACGCCGAGTCGGGATACTTCGCCATGCCCGATTGGCAGTTCGTCGACATCATCCCCGAGAGCGAGTATGTCCATCTCGCCACGCAATGGGCCGAGTCGTTCGATCTGGCCATGATCGGTGGCTGCTGCGGCATGGGCCCCTCGCACATCGCCGCCCTACGCGCTGCCTTCTAGTGGAGTGATTCGCGCCCGTCCGGGGTGTTCGCAAACACTCCACTGGCAGTCAGACGGCACCGGAGAAGATGATGTCGCCGGTTGCTTTGTCGACTCCACCCTCGGGTTCGACGGTGATCGCCCACTGCGTCGGCGAGCCGTCGATGCTGATGACTCGGCGCACCTGCGCTCCGTCGGCCCGGTCGAGCAGTCGCACTGCGTGGGCTCCGGCATCGTCGATCAGCCACAGCTCGTACGCCTTGCCGTCGCCTGGATCAGCAAGCCCGTCGCCCATCACCACAATCTGATTGGCACTGGCCGACCACGCCACACGGAACGTTCCAGTGCCCGTTCCATCGAGGGTGGTGATGCGGGCGTCGGGTCTGGCGAGGACAGCCTCAGCGGCTGCGGGGTAGCCGTCATCGCTATTCGATTGCCTGCCCACGGCGAATGCGCCGATCCCGATCAACACGATTGCGGCCGCTGCGGTCAGCAGGCGCCCCATCCGCTGGCGACGCTGTCGATGGATAGCCAGGTCGATGACGGAATCGGGAAGCAGGGGTGACAGCTGGCGCGTTGCGCTGATCTCGGCCATCACCCCTGCTTTCACCGACGCGGGTGGGGGCACCGCGACGCCGGCAGCGACTTGCGAGAGAGTTTCTCTGAAGCCTGCGACCTCTGGCTGGCAGATTGCGCAGGTCGGGTAGTGAGCCTCGAACTCGGCGCGCTCGCGCTCATCGACCGCGTCGAGGGCATACGCCGCTGCGAGTTGATGGATGTCGATGCCGCTCACGTGGCAACTCCTAGTTCATCGCGCAATCGAATCATTCCGTCCCGAATTCTGGTCTTGATCGTTCCTTCGGCGACATCGAGTAGCAGCGCTACCTCGCGATAGCTATGGCCACCAAAGTAGGCCAGCTCGACCGCCTGTCGCTGCATCTCGGTCAAGCGTTCGAGTGCCTTTCGCACGCGTGTGCCGTCGATGTTCGCCACCACCTGTTCGGCGACGTCGTTCGATTGGATGGGTCGCTTCTGTGCTTCCCGTTCTGCTCGGTCTCTGCTCGACTGCTCGGAACGAACACGGTCGATGGCCCGGCGGTGCGCGAGTGTCGCTGCCCACGACCGCACTGAACCCCGGGACGCGTCGAAGCGAGGTGCCAGCCGCCAAAGTTCGACGAAGGCCTCTTGGGTGACTTCCTCGCTCTGCGCTGGATCGCGCACGACCTTCAGCACCACGCCATGCAGCAACGGTGCAAGCGCGTCGTACAACTCGGCGAAGGCCACCTGGTCTCCGCGACCGGCGCGGCTCAGCAGTTGGACGAGCGGATCCTTGGCATCGTCGCGAGAATCGTCGTTGCGTCGCCGCAGTGAGCTACGGAGCATTTGCCGGCCCAACGGTCTGCAGCATCGCCCACTCAGTCATGTAAGCCCTTTCGTCACGGAAACAGATCTGGATTGGTGACGGTCTATCTCGCATGGCTCGGCGGCATCCGTGAGTGGTGGTGCAAACCGTTGTTTTAGCCGCAATGCCGGCCGCTCGAGCACGTGATACGACATCAGCGTGGCGAGTAACACCAGTAGGCCGCCCAGTGGAATTCGAACGACCGCAGGCTCTCCGACCAGGCGGTCGTCGGTCCAGCGCAGTACGGGCAGGTGCCACAGATAGAAACCGTACGAGACGCGGCCGAGGGCGACGGCGGGTCGCCAGGTGAACATCCGCGACGGACCGCTCCCATCGAGCACGACAAGGCCGTAGATCAGCAGCGCCGCTGAGATGGCGGCCAGCGTGTAGCCAATGCCAAACGGCTCGTCTGCGCTATCCCACGCAGCGATCGCGATCAAGGCGGCGGCGCCGAAGATGGTGGCGGGCCTTGCCCACCGGGCCGCCGTGGGGCCGTTCCAAAGCGCCCAGTGGTCGCGACGCAACAGGGCCAGGGCGGCCCCGAGTATCAGGGCATCGGGCCGGCCGATGAACAGACCCGCTGGCCCCACGACGACTGAAAGTCGTAAGGCGGCGACGACCGCTACGCCGCACAGGAAGATAGATGTCAACCCGCGGCTCGACTGTCGTCGCCGAAGGCACAGCGCAAGCGCAGCCGGCCACACGAGATAGAACTGCTCCTCGAGGGCGAGCGACCACGTGTGCCCAAGAAGGGTCCCCGATACGTCGGCCCACCACGTCAGGTTGCGCGTGTACGACGCCGAGGCAACGATCTCGTGCAATGCGTTGTGTCGGGTCTCGGGACCGGCGACGAGCAGTGCCCACGCGGCGACGGTGACCAGCAGCCCGAGCAACGCCGGTAGTAGCCGCAGCGCGCGGCGCGCGTAGAACCGGCCGATCGAGATGCGGCCGCTGCCGTCGACTTCCTCGACGAGCAGTGTCGTGATCAGAAAGCCACTCAAGACGAAGAAGATGTCGACGCCGATCGAGCCGGCCGGCACCAATCGCGGATGAGTGTGCACGCCGGCGACGATCAACACGGCGAGAGCTCGCACTGCATCGAGACTCGGCCGGTATCCGAGCGGTGGCACGATCTCGATGGTTGCAGGCACTACTGGCGAGGTTAGTGATGGTGAATACACTCGGCGTCCATGCCCCCGTCCTTGCCGCAACGTGCCCGCGTGGTGGTGATCGGGGGTGGAGTGATCGGTTGCTCAGTGGCGTATCACCTAGCCCACATGGGATGCACCGATGTCGTAGTGCTGGAACGCGACAAGTTGACGTCGGGCACGACCTGGCACGCCGCGGGACTGATGGTCACCTTCGGTTCGCTGTCGGAGACGTCGACGGAGATGCGCAAGTACACCTGCGACCTGTACGCGCGACTGGAAGCGGAGACGGGGCAGTCGACCGGTTTCAACAGGGTTGGCTTCATCGAGATGGCCACCGAGCCCGACCGCCTCGAGGAGTACCGGCGGGTGGCGGCGTTCAACCGCTATTGCGGTGTCGATGTGCACGAGATCTCTGGCAGGGAGGTATCGGATCTGTTCCCACTGGCTCGCACCGACGACGTGCTTGCCGGGTTCTACGTGCGCGAAGACGGGAGGGCCAATCCGGTCGACGTGACGATGGCCCTCGCCAAGGGTGCGCGTCAGAAGGGTGCAACCATCATCGAGGGCGTCGCGGTGACCGGCATCGTTCAGCGCGGCGACGTGGTCACCGGCGTGCGCACCGATCTCGGCGACGTCGAAGCCGAG
>JAYTZE010000041.1:0-2216 GCA_043742385.1 Ilumatobacteraceae bacterium | reverse complement strand
TGAGACGCTCGACCGACCCGTGAATCCAGCCAAGGCGCATGCCTGGAGCGAGGATCTTGGAGAACGTGCCGATCGACAGCACCGGACCGTCGTCGACGTGTGCCGACATCGCCGCCGGCATCTCGCCAGGAGCAAATCGCAACAGGTGATACACCTCGTCAGCGACGATCAGCACCTCGTCGACCTTGGCGGCGGCGATCAGGTCGCGACGGCGCTCGGCCGACATCGTCACCCCGGTCGGATTCTGGAAGGCGGGAATTGTGTAGACGAAAGCGACACGTTTGCGCAGGGCGCGGATCGCCGCGACCTCGGCCGTCACGGCCTCGACGACGAGTCCGTCACTGTCGATCGGCACCCCTCGAATCTCCAAGCCGTGATCGCGAAATATCTGGAAGGCAAGGAAGTAGGTCGGCTCCTCCACGATCACGACATCGCCGGGTTTCGTCAACACCGTGCACAACATCTCGAGTGCTTGCGAGTTGCCGTTGGTCGAGAACAACTGCTCCGGCGAGACCGGCGTGCCGTAGGCCTCGGTCAGAAACTCGCCGAGCGCGACGCGGTGGTATCCATCACCCCACTCGGCGCCGTATTGCAAGAACTCTGGCGAATCGTTGAACTGCATCTCTGCGGCACGGCGCACATAGTCGACCGGCAAGATTGCGTTGTTCGGCTGCCCGACACCAAGGTCGATCACTCCCTCGGGAACCACCACCTGCTGAAACTGAATCGTCGACACGGGTCTAACGTAGGTCCATGAGCACTGCCGCTGGAACCTCGGCCGAGATCATCAGCGGAAGTTGCCATCACGACTGTCCCGACACCTGCGGCTGGCACGTCACCGTCGACCGCACCGGCCCAACTCCCGTCGCCCTGCAGATGCGCGGCAACCCCGAGCATCCGTACAGCAAGGGCGAGTTGTGCCCGAAGGTGAACAAGTTCCTCGATCGCGTGTACAGCGACGAGCGGGTGCTGCATCCGTTGCGCCGGGTGGGGCCGAAGGGTGAAGGCCGATTCGAGCGAATCACGTGGGATGAGGCGCTCACCGAGATCGCCTCCCGCTTCCACGAGATCATCGACCGCGACGGCGCCGAGGCGCTCATGCCCTACAGCGACGCCGGCAACCAGAGCCTGCTGGCCATGGGGTTTCCCGAGCGCTTCTGGAATCGGATCGGCGCCACTCGAGTGCAACGGTCGATCTGCGGCCCAACGGTCGGTGCCGGCGTGAGGATGACCATCGGCACCACCAAGTGCCTCGATCCCTTGGAGATACGCCACTCAAAGCTGATCATCCTGTGGGGCACCAACACCAAGCTGACCAATCGTCACCTGTGGCCAACGATCGAGGAAGCCCGTGCCGACGGCGCCAAGGTGGTCGTGCTCGACCCCATCCGCACAATCACCGCGGATGCCGCCGACTGGTTCATCCAACCACTGCCGGGCACCGACATCGCGCTGATGCTGGCGGTCATGCATGTATTGATCCGCGATGGCTTGACCGACAAGCAGTGGGTCGCCGACCACACGTTGGGCTTCGACGAGTTGGCACTGCACGTTGACGAATGGACTCCCGAGCGTGCGGCGGCGACGTGCGGTGTGGCGGCAGCCGATATCGAACGATTGGCCGAGATGTACGGCACGATCCGCCCGGCAGTCATTCGTACGTTGATCGGTGCCGAGCACCACGAGAACGGGGCGATGTTCTTCCGCACCCTTGCCTGCCTTCCGGCATTGGTCGGCGCGTGGCAAGACCGCGGCGGTGGGCTTGCTCGTTCGGTCGGCGTGTGGAGCGCGTCGGTGGTCGATGTCAGCGCCCTCGAGCGGCCCGAACTGCTCGGCGATCGTCAACCGCGATGGGTCAACATGAGCCGCCTCGGTGAGACCCTGACCGAGCTCACCAATCCGCCGATCAGGGGCCTGATGGTGTGGGGATGCAATCCACTGGTGATCGCGCCGAACAGCGAACGGATCCGCGCTGGCATGCTGCGCGACGACCTGTTCACCGTCGTGCACGAGCAGTTCATCACCGACACGGCCCGCTATGCCGACATCGTGTTGCCGGCGACCACGCAAATCGAATCCGTCGATGTCGTGCCGCCGTGGGGACACCTGTGGCTGAGCTGGAACGAGCCGGCAATCGAGCCATGCGGCGAGTCGGTCAGCAACAGTGAGGTCTTCCGTCAGCTGGCGCGGTCGATGGGCTACACCGAACCGGCCCT
>JAYTZE010000040.1:0-8837 GCA_043742385.1 Ilumatobacteraceae bacterium | reverse complement strand
ATTGGTAGCGCGACGCGGTGCAGTTGCGGGCGAAAGCCAAGAGCCACGGTGTCATGGCCGGAATCGCCTTCGGCAGGACGCGCAAGGCGCGCTGCGGGTCGCGCAGCGACTTCAGAGCGTTGCCTATGGCGCCAGGTGCCGGCAGCGGCTCGACGATCGCAGTACACATGAATCCGGCGTTGCCCCGGGCGGCGCCGCCTCCCAGCGCGTCGCTGTCGACAATGGTGACATCGGCGCCCGCTTCCGTGAGGAAGAGAGCGGACGACAGGCCGACGAGTCCACCGCCGACAATGACGACGGACTTGCTCACGATGCCACCAGGATTCCCGCTGCTGCAGCGGCGCGTTGGGCTATTGCCAGGTCCTGCACGGCCAGCCCGACGCTTTTGAACAGGGTGATCTCGGTGTCGGAGGAGCGGTGCAGTCGTCCGCTGGCCAAGTCGGTCAGATCGCCGGCGATCTTGCTCCACGACCAGGCACCTTCTTCGACAGCCAGGTACAGGTCACCGGCTTCGGCCTTCGCGGCGGCGATGTCGTCGACTGCGACCGTCGACCCGGCGACCAGATCGGCGGCGACCTCGCGCAGGTCGAGACGATACGACCCCACCAGGTTGACGTGGGTTCCTGGGCGGACCTCGGCGAGACCGAACAGCGCTGTGTCGGAACGGGTGGCAGCGCACACGATGTCGCACCCCGCGGCCTCGGAATACGATCCTGCGACCGCCGATTCGCCAGTGTCACGCAGTTCGTCGACCACCTGCGCCACATGGGCGGTGGTTCGTCCGGCGACCACGACTCGATCGATGTTCGGCCGCACAACTCGCATCGCGTGCACATGGGCGACGGCCTGAGGTCCGGTGCCGATGATGCCCACTGACCTCACGTCGTCGCGTGCCAGGGCATCTGTTGCCAGCGCGGAGATCATGGGGGTTCGAAGCGTGGTGAGTGCTGCACCGTCGAGCAGGGCGACTGGCTGACCGATGCGCATGTCGAAGAGCACGTACACGCCCTGGATGATCGGCAGTCCGCGCGATGGGTTTGCCGGCTGGATTCCGACCAGCTTCACGCCGGCGACGTCGCCGGCAGCGGCCGGCATCACCAGGAACTCTCCCCCACCCGCACGCGAATGCACCCGGTCGACATGCGATGGTGATACCGCAAAACAGCTGCGCAGTGCCGTGAGGGCGTCGGTCAACGGAACGAGGCGGAACAGTTCGTCGGTGTCGATGTACGCCAGGGTGCTCTGCATCAGAGCGATCATGACAGGCCCGCTACGGTTCGTGCATGTCTGACGTTGTGCCTGCAGCACCGGCTGTGAGTCCGCAGTGACCATGCGTTTGGTGGCCGGCGTCGATTCATCGACACAGAGCACCAAGGTCGAGGTGCGAGATCTCGAGACCGGCGAAGTTGTAGGGCGCGGATCAGCCCCGCATCCTGGCACCACTCCGCCTCGCTCCGAGCAGGACCCGCAGGCGTGGTGGGCGGCGTTCGAAACTGCCTGGGCGGCGGCCGGCTCTCCACAGGTCGAAGCGGTCAGCGTTGCCGGTCAACAACATGGAATGGTCGTCCTCGACGCCGATCGTCAGGTGATTCGTCCAGCCAAGTTGTGGAACGACACCGAGACGGCCCCCGACGCCGGCTGGCTGATCAAGCAGCTGCCGGGTGGCGCCGCTGATTGGGCTGCCGCGGTTGGCAGCGTGCCGGTCGCAGCGTTCACGGCGACCAAGTTGAGCTGGTTGCATCGAAGCGAGCCCGACAACTGGGCGAAACTTGCTCATGTCGTGCTGCCACACGACTGGATGACCTTTCGTCTATGTGGCCAACTGGTCACCGACAGGGGGGACGCATCGGGAACGGGCTACTGGTCGCCGTCGACGGGGGAGTATCGGTGGGACCTCCTGTCGATCATCGACAACGATCTCGACTGGTCGATGGTGGTCCCGCGGGTCGCCGGCGCGGCGGAGGTCGTTGGCGAGTGGAACGGTGCCAAGGTGGCCTGCGGAACGGGCGACAACATGGCGGCAGCGCTCGGTCTCGGCCTGCAGCCAGGAGTCGCAGTGTTGTCATTGGGAACCTCCGGCACGGCGTACGCAATCAGCGATCATCCGACCGCGGATGCCAGCGGTGCGGTTGCCGGATTTGCCGATGCCTCTGGGCGCTATCTGCCGTTGGCGTGCACGCTCAACGCCACCAAGGTGACCGACGCGATTGCACGACTGCTCGGCGTCGATCATGCCGAGTTCGATCGCCTGGCTCTTGCCGCGCCGGCCGGTGCGGGAGGACTGACATTGCTGCCGTACTTCGACGGCGAGCGCACCCCCAATCTTCCGAAGTCGACCGGACTGCTCTCCGGGTTACGCAGTGACGTATCCCGCGAGCACATCGCTCGCGCCGCCATCGAAGGTGTGGTGTGCGGTCTGCTCGACGCACTCGACGCGTTGGTTGCTCAGGCGGAGGTCACCTCGGTGCGGCTGGTCGGAGGAGGGGCGCGCAGCGTCGCGTTTCGGGCTGTGGTCGCCGACCTGTGCGATCTTCCTGTCATGCTTGCCGATGCCGAAGAAGCGGTAGCCGCGGGGGCCTGCGTGCAGGCTGCGGCGATCGCGCTCGACGTGGCGCATGGCGAGGTGGCCGATCGATGGGGACTGGGCGTCGGCACACCGTTGCAGGAGTCCACCGGCGATGTCGCTGCGGTGCGGGCCCGCTACGCAGAGGTGCGCGCCGCCACACATCCATCAACTGCATGACATGGCTGCGGATCCATTTGCCGTCCTGGGTGTGAGTCCCAACGCGACACTCGATGAGGTGCGCACGGCTCGGCGCCGGCTCGCTGCCCAGTTCCATCCCGATCATGGTGGCGATGCTGCGCGAATGGGCGAGATCAACGTCGCCTTCGATGCTGTTGTCGCCCAATTGGCGCTGCGTCCGCCGCAGACACCTGGGTTCCGAGGCGTGCAACGCGACGCACCCTCGTTCACCATCGACACATTGCCAGTCGAGGCTTTTGAGGCCCTGCTGGTCGTGACCTCGTGGATGGGAGAGGTGCTGGTGGACGATCCTCCCTATGTGCTCGAGGTGCATCTCACCGACCCCGGCCCATGTTGGTGCCGGCTCGATCTGGTGCCCGACGCAGGCAGCAGCACCGTGACCCTGACAGTCGCCTCGATCGAAGGCACCCCCGCCCCCGATGTCGAACTGGTTCGCGACCTCTGGGTCGCCAACCTCAACCGCCTGTAGACGAGTGTTCCGCCGAGTCGTGCCGTGCGGCCGAGCGCCACTTCGGGCACTCGGCGCTACTTGTTGTTCGAGTGTTTCCAGCCCATCGGAGTGTCTGTTGCCCGCCCGGGGTGTCCGCAAACACTCCGATGCGCTTCGGACGCTCCGCTTTGGCTGGCCGAACTGTGCGATGTCGACGCGGTCGCCCGTGTGGCAGTGGGGCTTCATCGAACGGGTGTCCACGGGCCGCGCCAACGTGCGCGAGTTCGAAGGCGACGACGGGTTGGTGTTCCTCGAAGTCGCCGCTCGGTGCCTCTGAGGGCACGGCATCTCAAAGCGAAGGATTGGTGGCGGCTTTGGTGAGGCGGTCGCGGATGGCGTGACCCAATCCGACGGCGGGCGGGAGCACGGCGATCACCGTGTCGACGCCGCGGTCGTCGGCATCCCGAAGGCGGCTGTAGAGCGAATGGGCGTAGCGGACGAGATCGTCGTCATCGAGGATCTCGGTTCGCGGCTCAGCAGCGGCGAGGACGTGCGCATCCGCGAGCGTTGCAACGAGTCGCACCCGGCATTGCGGGGCATAGTGCGACGCAAGCATGCCCGGCGCTCGGCTTGCGCCGGCGGCCTCGCCGAGCGTGAGCCTCAGTAGTGCAGCAATGTCTTCGGTGGGTATGCCGCCGTGCCGAAGCACCTGAGGTGGATCCACCGTGCAGTCGACGATCGTCGATTCGACGCCGATCGGGCAGGGACCCCCGTCGAGCACGAAGTCGACGTCGTCACCGAGATCGACGCGCACGTGTTCGGCCGTCGTCGGGCTGACTCGGCCGAAGCGATTTGCCGATGGGGCGGCCAGGCCGCCACCGAACTCGGTCAACAGTTCGAGTGTCAACGGATGCGCCGGTACACGAATGCCCACTGTCTCCAGTCCGCCGGTCACAACGTCGAGGACCCGCGCAGCGCGAGGCACCAGCAGAGTAAGTGGGCCAGGCCAGCAGGCGTCGGCAAGCACTGCGGCCGACGATGGGATTCCGATCGTCCAGCCACCGAGTTGCTCAGCAGCGGCGATGTGGACGATCAGCGGATGCTCGGCCGGCCGGCCCTTCACCGAGAAGATCCTGCGCACCGCGTCGGCGTTCGACGCGTCGGCGGCCAAGCCGTAGACGGTCTCTGTAGGGATGGCGACCAAACCGCCGGCACGCAGCACGGCAAGGGCTCGAGTGACGTCGCTCACGTCGGGATGGCGTCGAGAAACCCGAGTGCCGCGTCGATGAACCCGAAAGCCTCCGGCGTGGCAAAGTGATCCACGTTGCGCAACGTGCACAATGTTGCGTTGGGAAGTGCGTCCACCAGTGGCTCGCCGGGGCCTGCGAAATCGCGATCACCGATGACGACCAGCGCCGAGCACGTCACGTTGCTCAACATTTCAGGTTTCATCGGCTGGCGGCTTCGCTTCATCACTGCGGTGAGAGCCACTATGTCGTTGCCTGGTTGGCTGGCGTACTGCACGAACATGCGCGACAGGTTGTCGTCGGGATCACCGTGACCTTCGAGCGCGGCGACAATGCGGCGTGTGCGCGACTCATCGGTTTCGAACAATGAAGCGCCGACGCCAGCCAGCACGAGTCGGTTGAATCGCTGCGGCTCGCGTAGTGCCAGTTGCAACAGGGTGATTGCGCCGAGTGAAAAGCCGATGGCATCGACCGAATCTGCAGGACAGGCTTCCAACACTCTGGTCGTGAGGTCGCCGTACGCCTGCGGGTCATGCGGCTTCGGTGCGCTGCCGTGGCCGAGCAGATCGACGCCGATCACCGTGCGGCCCGCGTCGCGTAACAGCTCGGCGAAACCGTTGGCTTGCCACGTCGACTCGAACGATCCGCCCCATCCATGCACGAGAACAACAGGCGGTGCCACGGGACAAACCGTATCGGCCGCCGGTCGTCGCACATGGGCTGCAGAACCCGTAGCCTTGGGCGGTCCGCCATGGCCACCGTCGATCTGGAGCTGTTATGCGCCTGCTGAACGAAAGCCCGCCGTACGACTTGACCTACAGCGACGTGTTCATGGTGCCCAGTCTGTCGTCGGTGCCATCGCGGTTCACCGTCGACCTCAGCACTCCGGATGCCCTCGGCACGACCATTCCGGTCGTGGTCAGCAATATGACGGCGGTCGCCGGTCGCCGAATGGCCGAGACGGTTGCGCGGCGTGGCGGCCTGACGGTGCTGCCGCAGGACATCCCCCTCGACGTTGTCGAGGGGGTCATCGAGTACGTCAAGTCTCGCCACATCGTGTACGACACACCCATCACGCTCGGCCCCACCCACACGGTCGGAGATGCACTCGGGCTGATCCACAAACGTGCGCATGGGGCCCTCGTCGTGGTTGGCGACGACGGTACGCCCGCCGGCATCTTCACCGAGCACGACGCCGTTGGCTTCGACCGCTTCAGTCAACTGAAGAATGTGATGAGCAGCGACCTGATGGTGATCGAAGATGGCACGCCGCCCGACGAGATTTACGACCGACTCAGCGGCCAGCGTCTCTCGGTCGCGCCTGTCGTCGACAGCTCTGGACGACTGATCGGATGCGTGACGCGCAAGGGTGCGCTTCGATCGACTATCTATCGTCCGGCGGTCGACGACGACGGCCGCTTGCGCATCGCCGTCGCGGTCGGCATCAACGGCGACCCGGCGACCAAGGCGAAGTCGTTGCGAGCGATGGGCGCCGACGTGTTGGTGATCGATACTGCTCACGGTCACCAGACGCGCACGTTGCGAGCCATCGAAGAGGTTCGTGCAATAGCGCCCGACGCTCCGATTGTTGCGGGCAACGTCGTAACCGCCCAGGGGACGCGAGATCTCATCGATGCCGGCGCCGATGTCGTGAAGGTCGGAGTCGGCCCGGGGGCAATGTGCACGACGCGAATGATGACCGGTGTCGGCCGACCGCAGTTCAGCGCGGTCCTGGAATGCGCTGCGGAGGCTGCATCGCGTGGCAAGCACATCTGGGCCGACGGTGGCGTGCGCTATCCCCGCGATGTCGCGCTTGCGCTGGCCGCCGGCGCCGCGAACGTGATGTTCGGATCGTGGCTCGCAGGAACCTACGAGTCGGCGGCCGACACGTTGCGCGATCCCGACGGTCGGCTGTACAAGGAGAGCTTCGGCATGGCCAGCAACCGCGCCGTGAAGATCCGCAACCGCACCGAGACCGCATTCGAGCGGGCGCGCAAGGAATTGTTCGAAGAGGGCATCAGCACCTCGCGCATGTACCTCGACCCGGATCGGCCTGGCGTCGAAGACATCATCGACGAAATCGTGGCCGGCGTCCGATCCGCATGCACGTATGCCGGGGCGGCCACCATTGCCGAGTTCCACGAGCGTGCCGTCGTTGGCGTGCAAAGCGCAGCTGGCTATAGCGAAGGTCAGCCACAGGGGACGAGCTGGTAGGTGCGAGTCATTGCCATTGATGGTCCGGCAGGCGCCGGCAAGAGCACTGTTGCGCGGGCCTTGGCTGCCCGCCTCGGATTGGAGTACCTCGACACCGGGGCCATGTATCGAGCCGTCACGCACGCGGCAATGTGTCGCGGTATCGACACGACCGATCTCGACCGCGTCGCCGAGCTGGCTGAAGAAATCACCCTCGAGGTTGGCGAGCACGGTGTGCTCGTCGACGGGCTCGACGCCACCACCGAGATCCGCAGCCATGAGGTGACCACGGCGGTCAGCGCCGTCGCCGCCAACAGCGGGGTGCGCGCCGAACTGGTGCGGCGCCAGCGCAGCTGGGCAAACCAGCGAGGCGGGGGAGTGCTGGAGGGCCGCGACATCGGGTCCGTGGTGTTTCCAGAAGCCGAGCTGAAGTTGTACCTCACGGCATCGCCTCGGGTGCGTGCCGAACGCCGTGTAGCTGAGGCGGGGGGCGATGTCGACGAGATCGAGGCGGCGATCGAACGGCGCGATCGCCACGACAGTTCGCGTAGCGACAGCCCGCTTGTCGAGCCCGATGGTTCGATCGTGGTAGATACCACCGGGCTGAGCATCGACGAGGTGCTCGAACGGATCGAACATCTTCTGGAGCGGGAATGACCAAGATCTCGACGAAACTGATCGGTAACACGATGGGGGATCGCATCGCGTACCAGATCGTGCGTCTCATCGTGACGTGGTTCTGCCGCATCTGGTGCCGGATGACCGTCGAGGGTCGGGAAAACGTGCCGGCACACGGCATCTTCCTGCTGGCGCCCAGTCATCGCAGCATTCTCGACACGCCCATCGCTTCGGGAGTCACTCGCCGCCGGATGCGGTTCATGGGCGCCGACAAGTACTGGAAGCACAAGGCATTCGGTCGTCTGCTGACAGCACTCGGCGGTTTCCCGGTCAGCCGAGGCACGGCCGACCGTGAGGCGCTGAAGCGGTGCATCGCCGTACTCGAAGGCGGCGAGCCCTTGGTGCTGTTCCCCGAAGGCGAGCGCAAGAGTGGGCCACTGATGCGGCCCCTGTTCGACGGCGCGACATACATCGCGGTGAAGGCCGGCGTGCCGATTGTGCCGGTCGGCATCGGCGGCTCCGAGCGAGCTATGCCAAAGGGCGCCAGATTCATCCGGCCTCACAAGCTCTACGTCGTGGTCGGCAAGCCCATTCAGGCGTCGACCGAGGCCAAGAGTCCGAAGGAACAGCGCGACGTGGCCCGTCGGTTGACGGTTGAGTTGCACGCCGAACTGCAGCGCTTGTTCGACATTGCCCAGGCTCGCGCGCTCTGATCAGGGACGGTCGAAGTAGTGGCGCAGGCCGACGGCGAGTGAGATCGGATCGTCGACGCCACACAGTTCGCGTGCGGAATGCATCGACAATTGCGGTACACCGACGTCGACCGTCTCGATGCCGAGGCGAGTTGCCGTGATCGGGCCGATGGTCGACCCGCACGGCATGTTGTTGCGGCTGACGAACACCTGCGACTGCACGCCGGCTTCGTCGAACACCTGTCGCAGCATGGCGGCCGAGTGTGCCGAGGTCGCGTAGCGCTGGTTGCCGTTGAGCTTGATCGCCGGGCCGTGGTTGACGATCGGCTGATGGTCGGGGTCGTGGCGCTCGCGGTAGTTGGGGTGCACAGCATGGGCATTGTCGGCTGAGACACACGTGCTCGTTGCCAGTTGTGTCAGCAAGTCGGCGCGCGACCCGCCCGTTGCCAGAGCGAGCCGCTCGAGAACGTGTTCGAGCAGTGGCCCGGCGGCCCCGGTGGTGCTCTCCGAGCCGACCTCCTCGTGGTCGAAGAGGGCGATGACTGCGGTGGCCGCCGGTGCGATGTCGGCGGCAGCGATCGCTTCGACGGCGGCCCAGCACGACACCTGATTGTCGAGTCGGCCCGCCGCCAGCAACGATTGATCGCCACCCAGAACGGCAGGCGGAGTACGATCGAACAGGCACAGCTCCCAGGTCGACACGTCGGCTGCTGCGACACCGAGGTGGCCGGCCAGCCATTCCGAGAACTCACCGGCGTGTGGTGTGCCCGAGCCCCAAACAGGCATCAGGTGCTGCTGCTTGTCGAGGATCAGGCCGCGCTCGTTGACGTCGCGATCGAGATGGATGGCCAGTTGCGGCACGCGGCAGATTGCCTCGTCGATGTAGACGTCGA
>JAYTZE010000039.1:0-2217 GCA_043742385.1 Ilumatobacteraceae bacterium | reverse complement strand
GCCGCCATGGGCGGCCTCAAGTGGGATCCCAGCGGCCATGGAGACCGACACGGGCCGCGCGCTCGCGATCCGCATTGTGTTGGTGGTGGTGCTCGCATGGGTGATGTTCATGGCGAGGACTCCCAGCGAGGAGTCGCGCTGGAAACTGTCAACCGCCCTGCTCCTCGGGTTGTTGGCCACATGGGCATACTCTGGTCACTCCCGATCCATGCGGTGGTCGCTGCTCGGTGTACCGCTCGACGTTGCGCATCACGCGGCTGCGGCCGCGTGGATCGGCGGGCTTGCAATCATCGGGCTGGTCGCTATCAGGGAATCGAACGCTGAGGAACTCATCGACAGCGTCAACCGGTTCGCTCGTCTCGCGGCGACGTCCGTCGCACTGATCGTGGGAACCGGGGCGCTCCAGGCAATCCGACTCGTGGGAAGTCCCGGTCGCTTGTTCGCCGCGGACCACGGCAAGTACCTAGTACTGAAGCTCCTGGTGCTCGGTGTCATGCTCAAAGTCGCTGACGTGAACCGGCAGCGCGTCAGTCGACGTTTCCGCTCGACCTCTACGACGACGCCTCTGGCCGTCGAAAACCTCCGGCGGGCGATGGGTACCGAGTTTGCTGTCGGCCTCGTCGTCGTCGCCGTGACCGCCGCGATGGTCGTGTCGCCGCCAGCCGTCGCCCAGGAACCCGCTCGTCGGGGTCTGACCACAATCTTGCCGACTTCGATCGCAACGACCGATTCTCCGGGGACGGTCACGGGGTTGGCACCCCCGGCAGAGATGTCGACTGAGAGTTCCATTGTCGACGTCAACCTCGCGGTCGAGCAGTCCGACGCACCGGCCTCTCTCTGTGCGGTTTCAGGGTCGTCACTTCGACATGGCGCAGCCGGTGCTGACGTGTTGTGTCTTCAGCGGGCACTTCGGGATTCCGGTTTCCTCGATGCCGACACCACAGGTGCCTTCGATGACGCAACGGACGCCGCTGTCAGGGCGTTGCAAGCCGAGCGCGGGCTCGTCGTCGATGGCATCGTCGGAGAGATCACCGCCAATGCCCTCGGGATCTGGACCGGATGACACCGATAGTCGGACCTGATCACCTACACTGTGTAGTAATAACCATGGACCCCCCGAAAGGCCCTATCTCATGAAGCTCCGATCCCTGTCTGTTTTGGCTGTCGCTGGTGCGCTCGTGCTCGCCGCATGCGGAAGCGACGACGCCGCGAGCCCCGCCACCCAGGGCCCCGCCGCGACAACTGCGACTGGCGCCGCATTCAATGACGCCGATGTCACGTTCGCTCAAGGCATGATCCCGCACCACGAGCAGGCGATCGAGATGGCCGACATCGCCCTCGACCCAAACATGGGCGCCAGCGGGCCGGTCCACGATCTTGCGACGCGGATCAAGGGCGGACAGGATCCCGAGATCGAACTCATGACCGGCTGGCTCACCACCTGGGGCCAACCCCTGCAGATGGCCACGGACGAAGGTCACGAGATGTCATCGATGGACGGCATGATGTCAGCGGAGGAAATGGACGCTCTCGGAACTATGACCGCCGCCGATTTCGACAAGATGTGGATGGAGATGATGATCCGTCACCACCAAGGTGCGATCGCCATGGCCCAGACCGTCAAGGCCGCAGGATCCAGTCCTGACGTTCTCGCCCTGGCAGATCAGGTGATCGCCGCTCAGCAGGCCGAGATAGCGGAAATGCAGGCACTGCTCGGCGGTTGAGCCCAGATCGCTGTTCGCCGTGCATTTCCTTCGAGTCAACATCGTGCGTCTGTGAGCGACGGTGGCCCGGCTCGGTCGCTTCGTGCGTCGGGCTGTTCAGCCCCCGTCGAGTTCCCAAGCGGCCACGACCGGCTCCGGCAACCCTGCGATCTTCAAACTCGCGGTTCCCTTGGCCGGGCCTTCCGCACCGAAACTGAGCTCGCCCTCTCGGTGATGGCCGCCTAGACCGTCGCCGACCCAGCCCTCGACAGTCCATTTGGTACCGCCTACGTCGAGTATCGCCGCAGTGGTCAGGTCGACCGAAAGATCAGCCGAGTGCGTGTCGAGAACGATGGTAAACGTGGCGCCTTCGTCGTCGAGTCGGGTCGGCGTGATGATCACCTCGACCTCACCAGCCTGAAGCGTTTGAGGGGCAAGCACCGACGAGTCGGGAACGCTCGACGAGGACTCACCGCACGAGGCGAGCGTCCCGGTGACCGCTAGTGCAAGGGCG
>JAYTZE010000038.1:0-2218 GCA_043742385.1 Ilumatobacteraceae bacterium | reverse complement strand
TGCAACGCGGCATCGATGACTTCACCCAAGTTGTGCGGCGGAATGTTGGTGGCCATTCCGACGGCGATGCCCTGGCTGCCGTTGACCAGCAGGTTCGGGAACCGCGATGGCAACACCGTGGGCTCTTCGCGGCTGTCGTCGTAGGTTGGCTTCATGTCGACGGTCTCTTCGTCGATATCTGCCAGCAACTGCATGGCCAGTGGGTGTAATCGGCACTCGGTGTACCTCGCCGCAGCCGGGCCAAAATCCGGGCTTCCATAGTTGCCGTGGAAATCGATCAACGGATGCCGTAGCGAGAACGGCTGAGCCATCCTGACCAGCGAGTCGTAGATGGCACTGTCACCGTGGGGGTGGTACCTGGCCATGGTGTCGCCGGTGACGCGGGCCGACTTGACGAATGGTCGGTCGGGGCGGAAGCCCTGTTCTTCCATGTCCCAGATGATGCGGCGGTGCACCGGCTTCAATCCGTCGCGTACGTCGGGCAGGGCGCGCGACATGATGACCGACATCGCGTAATCGAGGAAGCTGCGCTCCATCTCGTCTTGCAACGCCACAGGCTGCACCGACAGCGACGGGTCGTCGTCGATGTCGTCGGCGTCGTCGCCGTTGGGGGGAATCGGGGTGTCACTCATCAGAAATCAAGGTTCCTCACGTCACGGGCGTTGGTGACTATGAAGTTCTTGCGTGACTCCACGTCGTCACCCATCAAGACACTCATCATCTCGTCGGCAAGCGCGGCTTCTTCGACCTCGACTTGCAGCAGGGTGCGGGTGGAAGCATCCATGGTCGTTGGCTTGAGCTCTTCCCAGTCCATCTCGCCAAGCCCCTTCAGCCGCGAGAAATCTTTCTTGTGATTGGGATGCGCTTCGACCCAGAGGGCCTTCGCGTGATCGTCTTTGAGGTAGATCTTCTCTTTGCCGACAAGCGTTGAATACAACGGAGGCTGGGCGATGTAGACGTAGCCGGCTTCGACGAGCGGACGCATCTGCCGGTAGAAGAACGTGAGCAGCAGCGTACGAATGTGGCTGCCGTCGACATCGGCGTCGGCCAGCAGAATCACCTTGTGATAGCGCGCCTTGGCTGAATCGAACTCCTCGCCGACCCCACCGCCGATTGCCGTGATGAGGCTCTGCACTTCGTTGTTCTTCAGCATCTTGTCGAGCCGGGCTCGCTCGACGTTGAGGATCTTGCCGCGGATCGGCAGCAACGCTTGAGTACGCGGGTCTCGAGCGTTGAGCGCCGATCCACCCGCGGAGTCGCCCTCGACGATGAACAACTCGCTCTCGTCGGGGTTGCCGCTGCTGCAATCCTTCAGCTTGTCGGGCATGCCGGCACCGGTGAGCGCCGTCTTGCGGCGAATGGCGTTGCGGGCATTCTTGGCCGCAAGCCGAGCCTGCGCGGCAGAGAGGGCCTTCTTCACCAATCGGTTGGCCTCGGGTGGATTCTCTTCCAGCCACTCCGCCAGGCGCTCGTTGGTCGCCTTCTGCACGAACGAGCGCATCGGCACGTTGCCCAACTTGGCTTTGGTCTGCCCCTCGAACTGCGGGTCGCGCAGCTTCACCGAGACGATCGCAGTGATGCCTTCGCGAATGTCTTCGCCGAGCAGGTTCTCGTCTTTTTCTTTCAGCAGATTCTTGGCCCTGGCGTACTTGTTGACCACGCTGGTGAGCGCCGTCTTGAAGCCCTCGACGTGCATGCCACCTTCGATGGTCGAGATGCCGTTGGCGTATCCGTGAATGCCCTCGTAGTAACCGGTGTTCCATTGAATCGCGATATCGAGCGTCTGGTTGTCGGTGTCGTCCTCGTCTTCGAAGTGCGCAACCTTGGAAAACAGCGCCTCTTTCGAGGCGTTGAGGTGCTTGACGAAATCGACGATGCCACCCTTGTACTGAAAGGTCTGCTCGAACTGCCGATCCGGCCGCTCGTCGTGGAAGATGATCTCCAACCCCTTGTTGAGGAAGGCCATCGTCTGCAATCGCTCGAGCACGGTGCGCGCCACGAACTCGGTGCCCTCGGCCAGGAACACCGTGGGGTCTGGCCAGAACGAGACCGACGTACCGTTCTTGCGTGATAGCGGACCACGTGCCGGCGTGTCGCCCACCATGGTGAGCTTGCCCTGTGGCTTGCCGCCCTTGGCGTACTCCTGCTGGTAACGCTTGCCACCTTTGTCGATCTCGATGATCAACCGCTCGCTGAGCGCGTTGACCACGCTGACGCC
>JAYTZE010000037.1:0-8843 GCA_043742385.1 Ilumatobacteraceae bacterium | reverse complement strand
CCACGGTGACCGTGTAGGTCACCGAGCCGGTCGGCGAGAGGGTCGCCGTCGTCGACATCGGCATGGTGCCGCTCGCCGCACCGCAGATGCCGCCGCTGCCGGCCACGCATGTCCACGATCCCGCGGTCGTGCCCGTCGGCAGTGAATCGGTGATCGGCGCATTGGTTGCCGTCGATGGCCCGGCGTTCGACGCGACGATCGTATAGACGGCATTGGTGCCTGGTACTTCCGACGCGACTCCGTCCGTCTTGGTGACAGCAAGGTTGACGCGTGGTTCGGCCAGAATGGCCGACGTCGCCGAGTTGTCCGTCGCGTTGAGCTCAGGAATCGTCGTGGGGCCGGCGACTGTGACGGTGTTGGAGAGGGTCCCCGTGAATGTCGGTGCCAGCGTCGCGGTGATCGTGTAGGTCGCCGAATCGCCGACCTCGAGGTTGGCGGTCGTACTCAACGATCCGCTACCGCTGGCGGTGCAGTTGGATCCAGCCGAGGCGCTGCACGTCCATGTCGCCGAGCTGAGTCCGGCGGGCAACGTGTCGGTCACCACGATCGGCGCCGTGCCCGTTCGGGGGTACGGGCCGTTGTTGGTGGCCACCACCGTGTACGTCACGGTCTGGCCAGGGATCACCGGGTTGGGGTTGGTCGACTTGGTGACACTGGCATCGATGCACTGCGAGCCGGTGTTGGTGCCAGGGGCATCGCCGATGACCGCAGTCGCCGACGACGCACCAGCGCTACCGCTCGCTGCACCGTAGGCACTGCTCGTCGCGACGTGGGTGCCGTTGGCTCCGGCCGTGACGACAGTCGATGCCGTGGCAGCCGACGTGATCACTCGCCCTCCGCCACCACCACCACCCGGGCCGTGCTGGTCGGCGTGCGTCTCGTTACCACCGGCGCCACCGCGGGCACGGGCCGTCAGGCCAGTGATGCCACTTGCTGCTCCGCTCAATGAAGTGAGCACCACGATCGAGCCGCCAGCGCCACCGCCACCGCTGCCGTCCTGACCGCTCACGCTGCCGGCTGCCCCGTCGGCGTTGATCGTGCCGGTGCCCGACAGGCTGCCGGCGCGCACCAGCACCATGCCTCCGCCTGCGCCACCACTTGACGTCAGGACGGCGTTGTTGTCGCTCCCGGCTCCCCCGCCGCCGCCGAGGAACACTCGACTTGCGGTACCGGGCACCACAGCACCGCCATGCCCGCCGCGTGCGAGATTCGACGACCAGGTGTTGCCGCCCACGCCGCCGGCGCCGCCGTTGCCTCCGCCACCGCCACCGGAGTTCTCGCTGTTGGAAGCCGGGTCGCCGTCAGTCCCGCCACCGCCGGCGTTGCCGGGTGCGCCGCGGCCGAAGTCGCCGTTCGGATATCCGTCGCCGACGGTGTCGGCCGAACCGGTGGTCCACTTCGTGGTTCCGGCGATGCCTTCAGCCTTCTGACCATTCGCTGTCTGCGCGGTTGTCGTTCTGTAGTCGGTGTTGGCCAAACCGCCGTTGCCACTCCGACTGCGTTGCAGACCGCCGCGGAAGCCTTGGCCGGTGACGGTGATCGTCGCGCCGTTGAGGTTGAGGTCGCTGGCGACATCGAGCACGACGATGCCGCCGATCGAGCCGTCCCACGCCACGGCGGCCGGCGGCGTCGCCGCGCTCAGTGTGGCCGACGAGTACTGCGGCACACGCACGACTTGGAACCGCTGCTGACCCTGAGTCGCCGACTCGTTGGCGTTGACGTAGTTGTTGACGAGTCCGCCGTTCGTACCCGAGCCGTTGAGGCCGATCACAGCACCGGCCACCGATCGCACAGTCGCGTATTCGTACTGCCCGGCGATGAACGACGCGTTGTTCACGAAGCCCGACGCCGTCGCGGACACGACACCGTCGCCGTACGCGTTGGTGTTGGTTGCGTCGATCTGTGTGCCCTGCATCTGCATGACCATGACGAGGTCCCCGACTGCGAGTGGAGTCGCCGAGCCGCGGCTCGTTCCGACTGTCGTCGTCGTGTTCAACGTGCCAGCAGTGATCGAGGTCTGACCGGGGTAGTAGGTGTTGATGACACCGGTCGCCGTCGTGTTGCTCGTCAGTGGCGGTGAGGCGCAGAGTGGAGCCGCAGCGACTGACGGAATGAAGAGGCCGGTGCCGATCACGACAGATCCACCGACGAGCGCGGTCGCGAGGGCGCTACGTCGCAAGCCCGACCAGCGGGACGCGTTGTGTGCGGAGGCTCTGTTGTCAGCCACGAGCAAACAGGCCCGACTGTGGACAGCAATATAGTGAGTCCGAAATCGGGCCGCGCCGCGTGGGCGCCCACACCCATGCAGGGATCGAGTTGTGCGTTCGTCCACCGAACCACACGTCTCGAGCTTGCGCTCTGACGTGAATCTTTGTGCTCACCAGGTATTTCATCGGCAGTCTTGCCGAGACCTTGACAGTTCAATGGTGCGAGATGTATTTGCATATATGCATATCTGAAATGATGAGCTACGATCCTGCTCATGGGTTTATTTGTGCAATCTGTGACACTGGTCGTCGGATGAGCGACCTGCCACCCCCGATCCCGCTCGAGCCCTTGGGCGAGGTCATCACGGTGGCCCACACCAAAGGTGGTGCCGGCAAGACGTCGCTCACCTTCAACCTCGCCTACGCCCTGTCGACGTGCGGTGCGAAAGTCCTCGTGATCGATCTTGATCAGCAAACCGGCCAATCGGTGTTCATCGGCGAGGCCGCTCCGCGACGATCGGGTGGCATGCACGACGTCGCCGATGTCGGCGCCGTTCTACTCGGGCATGCCACGCTCCATGAGGCGTTGGTTCGTCAGGTGCACCCCAACCTCGACGTCCTTCCCGCCGACGAAGTGTCGATGGCGCATGCGGGACGACAGCTCAACGACCCGTGGGTGCGCAGCCGGTTGATCGACATCCTCGATGCCGCTCGCCTCGAGTGGGACGTCGTGCTGATCGATACCCCCGGCCATCAGTCGGGCGTCGTCGCTGCCGCGCTCAGCGGGTCATCGGGCGTCATCGTGCCGATGGTGCCCGAAGCCGGACCCGTCACCGAGTTGCCGACGATCCTGAACGCCATCCGTACGTCGGCTGATACCGACGGCCGCCCCGAGATGTACGGCATCATCAAGATGCGCATCTGGGGTACCAGCGTGTACCGACGCGTCGCCGAAGAACAGATCCGCGCCATCGCCGACGGCTTCGAGGTTCCGTTGTTCCGCAACAAGATTCCCGAAGACGCCAAATTCGGCGAAGCACACCTTGTCGGCTTGCCCGTTGGCGCGTATCACTACAGCGCTCGTTCAGCCACCGCCTATCGACACGTCGCCTACGAACTGGTCCAACGGCGAGGTTGGCGCTTTCCTGTTCCCGAGATGGTCTAGTGGCGACCTCCAAGCGCGACGAACTGGCGCAGCGGTTTGCTGATCGCCTGCAGAAGGCTCTGGCTCGCGGCGCGACCGAGATCGATGCGACGTCAGTCGCACCTCGTCGCGCATCGCTGACGCACCCATCCCAGCATCGTGTCGAGCCGCTCGGTCGCAGTATGTCCGGGGGTCGACTGCGCGGTCACCTCGTGCCCCACGCGCTGCACGCCGACGCTCGCCGGCTCAAGCTTTTGCAACAGTCTCGCCGGGGCCGTCGTGTCACATGGGACGACGTGGCCACCGAAGCCCTCGAACTCTTGCTCGCCCAACGTTCCGACATCGGCAGACGCCTCACCGACGTTCGTCGGCTGGCCGAGCAAGCAACGACAGGCCCCCGTCTGGTGCAGGCGACCATACCCACGGACCTGGATCTGGCACTCGGCGAGCTTCGGCTCGACCTCGCCGACGAGTTCGGGCGCGACGTGCCCTACGAACAACTATGGGCGGCCGCGCTACTGATCTGGCTTCGCGCTCACCGGTAACGTCGCTGGAGATGAGCGACGACACCGTACGCCATGCCACCAATCTCGAGTTGTTCCTCGACCTCGTCTTCGTCTTCGCCGTCACCCAGGTGATTCCCGAGCCATCCGCAACAACAACAAGTCGTAGACAATCTTCAGCGAACCGCCGATGATCAACGGCCAGCCGAACGTCGATTGATCGAGCATCCAACCGGCGGCTATCGGGGGCAGCGCGGCGGCCAGACTGCGTGGCACATTGGTGACGCTCGCCGCCGCCGCCCGCTCGGCCGGGGTGACGACCGACATCACGTACGCATTGCGCACCGGTACGTCCATGCTCGACAGCAGACTCCGACCGATCAAACAGGCAACCGCCAGCGGGGCGTTGGGCATGAGCGCAGCGGCAATCAGCAGGATCTGTCCGGGAAGATGAGTGAACGCCATCGTCCGTAGGGGCCCGAGACGACGTTCGATTCGAACGGCTGCAAAACCCGAAGCGGCCGACAGAATTTGCATGACCGCAAGTACCGCTCCGGCTTTGCCGACCGAGAAGTGATGGTGACGCAGCAGCCACAGGACCAACAGCGACTGCACGGCAAACCCGCCCCCGAAAGCGTCGATGCTGAACAGCGCGGCCAGCCGATAGACGATGCGCTTCGACGGACCGAGCGGTGTCGGGGCAATCGCCTGAGCAGCCGCCTCGACCAACGTCGACATCGACGCATAGACACCGAGCATCGCTGCACCGGCCAAGGCGTAGATGATGAACACCGAATCGGCTTGCCAATGAAAGCGGGCAGGTAGCCCAGCCGACAGGGCTCCGAGCGCAGCCAGCGACCCACCGCAGAACGTGTAGCGGGCGAACACCTGCGAGCGGTGCTCGTCGGTCGTGGTCAGCGGCAGCAGCGATTGCTCGATCGGCTGAACGACGTTGGCATCGCTGCCGCTCGGATTCATCGTGCCGACGACGCCCAAGACCAACAACACGACGAACGTCGTCGACGTGGCGAAGACCACGCCCGTGATGATCATCAACAGTCCACCGATTCGCAGCAACAGTCGACGCTCGAACCGCCATCCCCATGTGCCGGTGAACAGCGTCAGCACCGCAGAGCCCAACAGCATTCCCGTCACGATCACGCCAATGCGCGTGGCGCTGTAGCCCAACTGATCACCGAGATACCCCGCCAGCGACACCGCAACCAGCCCATCGGCGTAGCCGCGCAGACCGCGGGTGGCGATCAGGCGCCGCCCATCAGGGGTGATCATCACCCCTCTCTAGCCGATCGCGTGTCGATCAGACCGCTATGGGAACGTCGAGGCGTTGACTGTGATGCGGCCGTCGACGGAAGCGACGTTGATCGTGTCGCCGTCGACCGCTTTGCCTTCGAGAATCAGCAATGCAGCCGGATCGCTGATCTCGCGTTGGATCACTCGCTTCAGCGGCCTGGCGCCGAACGACGGGTCGTAGCCGTCGTGGGCAAGTTGGGCCATCGCTGCATCGGTGACCGTCAGGGTCAGCCTCCGTTCGGCCATGCGCTTGCGCAGGTGCGCCAGTTGGATCGTGACGATGTGGGCCAGGTCGGCTTCGGTGAGCGCCCGGAAGCGAATGATGTCGTCGACGCGGTTGATGAACTCGGGCTTGAAGAACGACGATGGATCGCCCGGCAGATTGCTGGTCATCACCAGCACGACGTTGGTGAAGTTGACGGTGCGTCCCTGACCATCGGTCAGCCGGCCATCGTCGAGCACCTGCAGCAACACGTTGAACACGTCGGGGTGGGCCTTCTCGATCTCGTCGAGCAGCACCACGCTGTAGGGCCGACGACGCACCGCCTCGGTGAGCTGGCCACCTTCGTCGTATCCGACATACCCGGGAGGCGCGCCGATGAGGCGGCTGACCGAGAACTTCTCCATGTACTCGCCCATGTCGATGCGCACCATGGCGTGATCGTCGTCGAACAGGTACTCGGCGACGGCGCGCGCCAGTTCGGTCTTGCCGACGCCGGTCGGCCCGAGGAACATGAATGAACCAATCGGTCGGTTCGGGTCGCTGAGACCCGCTCGTGAACGTCGGATTGCATTCGCCACTGCGGTCACCGCGTTTTCCTGGCCGATCACCCGCTGGTGCAGCAACTCCTCGAGATGCACGAGCTTGGTCATCTCAGCTTCCATGAGCCGGCTCACGGGCACGCCCGTCCACTTGCTGACCACCTCGGCGATGTCTTCGGCGTCGACCTCTTCCTTCAGCATGCGGTTGCCCGTTTGCAGCTCGTCGAGATGCTCTGTGGCCTCGGCGATGCGACGCTCGAGCTCGGGCATGCGCCCATAGCGAATCTCTGCGGCAATGGTCAGATCGGTTTCGCGCTCGAGCTGCTGGCCGAGCTGGCCCAACTCTTCCTTCAACGAGCGGATGGCGTCGATCGCCTGCTTCTCGCCCTCCCAGTGCTGTTTCATCTCGTGCACCTGGGCATTGAGCGCGGCGAGCTCGTCGACCAGCGTGTCGAGCCGTTCCTTGCTGGCCGCGTCGGTCTCCTTGCTGAGCGCAACCTGCTCGATCTCGAGCTGCAGGATGCGCCGCTGGACGACATCGATCTCGGTGGGCAACGAGTCGATCTCGATGCGCAGCTTGCTGGCCGCCTCGTCGATCAGGTCGATGGCCTTGTCGGGCAAGAAGCGGTTGGTAAGATAGCGGTTCGACAACACGGCGGCACTGACCAGCGCCGAGTCTTGAATGCGCACGCCATGGTGCACCTCGTAGCGCTCCTTCAGCCCGCGCAGAATACCGATGGTGTCCTCGACGCTGGGCTCGCCGACGTAGACCTGCTGGAACCGTCGCTCGAGTGCCGGGTCCTTCTCGATGTGCTTGCGATACTCGTCGAGGGTCGTCGCGCCGATCATCTTCAATTCGCCGCGGGCCAGCATGGGCTTGATCATGTTGCCCGCGTCCATCGCACCCTCGGCTGCACCGGCGCCGACAATCGTGTGCAGCTCATCGACGAAGGTGATCACCTCGCCGGCAGCGTCGATGATCTCCTTCAACACCGCCTTCAGCCGCTCCTCGAACTCGCCCCGATACTTGGCGCCGGCCAGCATCGAGCCGATATCGAGTGAGATCAGCCGCTTGCTCTTCAGACCCTCGGGTACATCGCCGTCGGCGATGCGTTGGGCCAGTCCATCAACGATGGCGGTCTTGCCGACGCCTGGCTCGCCGATCAGCACCGGGTTGTTCTTTGTTCGCCGGCTGAGCACTTGGATGACTCGGCGAATCTCGTCGTCGCGGCCGATGACCGGGTCGATCTTGCCGTCACGGGCGCGCTGGGTGAGGTCTTGACCGTACTTTTCGAGGGCCGCGAAGTTCTCCTCGGGGCTTTGGCTGGTGACCCGGTGGCTGCCGCGTACTTCCTTCAGTGCCTGCAGCAACTCCTCACTGCCGATGCCGAGTCGTTGGTTCATGGCCAGCAGAAGGTGCTCGACCGACAAGAAATCGTCCTTGAGGTCCTTCTGGTACTGCTGCGCGTTCTGAACGATGTTGTTGAGCTCGCGGTTCACGTGCGGCTCGGCACCGCCGTAGGCCTTCGGCAACTTCTGAACGGCTTCGTCGGCCTTGTTGCGCATCATCAGCGGGGCGAGGCCCAACTTGGCCAGTACGGCCGGCACGATGGTGTCGTCTTGGCGCATCATCGCCGCCAACAGGTGATCGGGCGTCAGCTCGGGATTACTGAGCGCCTTGGCCTGGTCGATCGCTGCCGCAAAGGCCTCATTCGTCTTCAGGGTCCAGTTCTTGGGATCGAACGCCACGCTTGCGCCTCTTTCAACTCTGCGACAACAGAAATCCTGAGTCGAAGTCTATCAACATTGCCGCTCGGCCAACACGGCCGTGACGACGTGATGAGCGATGAGCCGGTGGCTTGCGTGCAGACTGTCGATCATGCTGCCGCGACTGATTGCCACGGACCTCGACGGTACCTTGCTGAACAGCCGGGGAGAAGTGTCGTCGCGGACCATCGCTGCCTTGCATGCCGCCCACGACGCGGGCGTGATCGTGGTCTTTGCCACCGGCCGGCCACCGATGGTCACCGCTCGCGAGGTCACCGCTGTCGGCGCAGCGGTGCAGTATGGAGTGATGGCCAACGGCTCGATGATCTGTTCGTTGCCCGACGGCGAGCCTTTGTTCACCATCGGCTTCCCGAGTGCGCTGGCCGTGGCCGCCATTGCGCGGCTTCGGGCCCACGACCCGCTGTTCGGGTTCGCCCTGGCCACCGATCGTGGTTTCACCGAGGAGGTCGGATTTGCCGAGCGCATGCCGGTACACCGCCGCAACGAGACCGTCGACGACGTGCTGAACGGGCACGACGGAGCGACCGAGGCGATCAAGCTGCTGGCATTCCATCACCATCGTTCGGCGCTCGAACTGCTCGACATCATCCCGCCGATCGTCGGCACCGACCTGGTCGTCAGCCACATGGGCACCGAGGCCGTCGAACTCGGTCCAGTAGGCGCCGACAAGGGTGCCGGCCTGCGATGGCTCTGCGCCCATCTCGACATCGATCCTGCCGACGTGTTGGTGTTCGGCGACGAGATCAACGACCTCGCCATGTTCGAGTTCGCCGGACGCTCCGTGGCCGTCGCCAACGCCGCCGCTCTGGTA
Source organism: Ilumatobacteraceae bacterium (assembly GCA_043742385.1). Lineage (GTDB taxonomy): Bacteria > Actinomycetota > Acidimicrobiia > Acidimicrobiales > Ilumatobacteraceae > JAENVT01. Next base: position 317 of record JAYTZE010000037.1, on the reverse strand, counting down.
CGCGCTGCGGCTACCCACGTCACCGCGTCGAACGACGACGACGGAGTCGCCCAAGTGATCGAGTCCCTCCTCGCCGAACCGCGCAGCTAGCTCAGCGGGGGCAAGACGAGGACGTCAGTTCCGCTCCAGCGAGATCGCGCACCACCACACCCTTGGTGTCGGCTGTCGTGCGGCGGATCAACAACTCATACGGCGCTGTGCCTGTCAACTCGACCACACCGTCGACTCGCAACTCGCCACGCGACTGCGGGTCACGCGAGCCATCGTCGCGAAACGAGCCACCGAATTCGATCATCACCGTCGAGGCGGCCTCGGGG
>JAYTZE010000036.1:0-4511 GCA_043742385.1 Ilumatobacteraceae bacterium | reverse complement strand
CGACGAGTTCGAGGCGCAGACCAGACAGCACGGGGAGCGCCCCGGTGCGGCCAGTGGCGGCGCGTCCTGCGGTGGAGAGCGCTTCGGCAAGTGCTTCGCGTTCGCAACGGAACTTCACAGGGTGGCCTTTCTTACAATGAGGTGATGTATAAAGGTAATAGCAGTAATAAGGGCTGTGGACTGTGTATAAGTGGTGGATCGGCCAGCGTAGGGGTCGGAACTGCGTCCCCATGCGTATCCCCCGCCGTACACAGGCCAGAAATCACACAAGTGTGGTTCGGTGGACAGTGTTGGTGTTGTCCCCGGATTGTTGCCCGTCGTCCACATGACGCGCACAGCTAGGCCTTCTTCAGTCGCTGCACCAGATCAGTGACCTGATCGTAGACCTGCTTGCGTTCCTTCATCAGCCGCTGAATCTTGTCGACAGCGTGAATGACCGTGGTGTGGTCGCGGCCGCCGAACAGCCGGGCGATCGCTGGATAGCTGAGATCGGTGAGCTCACGGAAGACGTACATCGCCATCTGACGAGCGGTGACGAGCGGTCGTTGACGGCTCTTGCCACGCAGTGCCTCGACGCTGTGGCCGAGGATGACAGCCATCTCGCTGAGTAGTTCGTCGTCGGTGCGTGGCTTGACGTAGGTGTCGCTCATGAGATCGGTGAGCAGTTGCTCGGCAAGGTGCGTGCTGATGGGAACGTGGTTGAGGCTGGCGTACGCAGTGACGCGGATCAACGCGCCTTCGAGCTCACGGATGTTGGTGGTGATTCGCGAGGCGATGAGCTCGAGTGTCTCCGAAGGTACCGGGCTGTGGTCGCGCTCGGCCTTGTTGCGCAAGATGGCCAGACGGGTTTCGAGATCGGGCGGTTGAATGTCGGTGATCAGGCCCCACTTGAATCGGCCGCGCAGCCGCTCCTCCAGTGTGGGGATCGCGTCGGGCATACGGTCGCTGGATATCACGATCTGCTTGTTTGCGCCGTGTAGCGAGTTGAACGTGTGGAAGAACTCTTCCTGGAGACCTTCCTTGCCCTCCATGAACTGGATGTCGTCGATCAACAGCACATCGATGTCGCGGTAGCGACGCTTGAAGTTGGCGATGGTGTTGGTGCGGATACCGTCGACGTACTCGTTGAGGAACGTTTCGGTGCTGACGTAGCGGACAATGTCGTGTTGGTAGTGACTGTGCACGTAGTGCCCGATGGCGTGCAGCAGGTGCGTCTTGCCGAGACCTGCAGAGCCATAGATGAACAACGGGTTGTACGAACGACCCGGAGTTTCGGCCACCCTCAGCGCCGCGGCGAGTGCGAATTGATTCGAAGCGCCCTTGACGAATGCCTCGAAGGTGTACCGCGGGTTCATCCCTCCGCTCGAGATCGGTGTCGCCGATGCGCTTCGGCCGCTGCTGTTGATCTGCTCGGTAGCAGGGTCGGGGGCCTGCTCGACGAACTCTTGCTCGGCGGCGTCGGCGACCTGCACTTCGACGACGAACTGCCGGTTGGCGGCGCCGATCTCTTCCAAGGCGTCGCGTACCAGCGGCAGATAACGCGACAAGATGCGGTCGCGGGTGTGACCGTTGGGGGCGCCGACCCGCAACATCGACGGATCGCTGTCGAGCGCAGTTACGTCCTGGAACGTCGAGAACCAGACCGCTTCGGAAACCTGGGCCCGTAGCAGCTGGGCCACCGCTGTCCACAACTGATCATGGTCGCTCACCTGCACCTCCATTCATCAAATCGGTCGTTGTCCACATAATTGTCCACATCATGTGGACAATTCAAATCTGTGGGAGGACGGTACGCTAGCAGGCTCGACGTTGCGCCCTGAACGGCGTCTCGTGACCAGGGACGCGACCTCCGCCACCCCGAACACGTGCTCTCGGTTGCTATGCGACCGTGTGTCGCCCTAGCCTTGTCGGTTGGCCGGGTTAGCCGAGAAGTTGCGGCGTTCCTTTCCATATTCTCACTTGCCATCGAAAGTGCTGTTCACCATGAGTGCACGGCCGAGGAGGGTTGCGTGAAGCGCACCTACCAACCGAACAATCGTCGCCGCGCCAAGAAGCACGGCTTCCGTCACCGGATGAGCACCCGCGCCGGTCGTGCCGTGTTGAAAGCACGTCGCGCCAAGGGCCGGCACAGCCTGTCGGCTTGATCTGGCGCATCCGGGAACGCAGCGCGTTCACGCGCCTGGCCCGCGAGGGCCGGCGAACCCGGGCCGGAGTGCTGTGGTGCACGTACCTTCTCGATCCTACTGCTACGCCACCGAGGGTGGCCTATGCACTCGGTCGCGCCATCGGACCAGCCGTCGTGCGCAATCGACTGCGTCGGCAGTTGCGCGTCTTGCTGGACAGCGCTTCATTGCCACCCGGTCTGTATCTGATCGGCGCCCAGCCCGCCGCCACACAGCGATCCCGAGCCGAACTGGCGTTCGATCTGCAGCGCCTAGTGGGCTCCGTCGGCGGTTGATTGCCCTGGTCATCGGTTATCAGCGGGCGGCTGAGGGCCGGCCATCGCCATGTCGATTCACTCCGTCGTGTTCCTCGTACGCACTCGAAGCCCTCAACGTTCACGGCACTGCCCGCGGCTTGTGGCTGACCCTGCGCCGCTTCGCCCGCTGCCGACCATTCGGCCCGTCCGGGTACGACCCCGTACCTGAAGGAAAGAGATAACTCCATGATCGCCGGTCTTTTCGAGCCGCCTGCGGCATTGCTCGCCTGGTTCTACAGCTTCACCCACAACTACATCATCGCGATCTCGATGATCGCCCTGGTCGTGATGATCATCACCGCGCCGCTGGTGTTGAAGAGCACCAAGGGCATGTTGGAGATGCAGAAGCTGCAACCGGAACTGCGCAAACTGCAGCAAGAGCATCGTGGTGATCGCCAGAAGCTCAACGAAGAGATGATGAAACTGTACCAGCAGCACAAGGTCAACCCGATGGCCTCGTGCTTCCCGCTGCTGTTGCAGATGCCGGTGTTCATCATCATGTACCAGGTGCTCACCGGCTTGACCCGTGGCGACGGCGACGGAACCGGTTTCAAGCCCGAGTACGTTTCCCAAGGCTCGGAGTTGGCCCGGTCGCTGGTCGGCAGGCACGAGATGCTGTCGTGGGGCCTCGACCTGGCCAAACGACCGTCGGAAATGATCAGCGAATCGTTCAGCAAGGGTCTGGTCTATGCGCTGATCGTCGTGGCGCTCGGTGCGCTCTACTATTGGCAGCAGAAGATGGTTGCTGCTCGAGCCCAGGTGGCGCCGAACATGTCGGAAACCCAGGCCAAGCTGATGCAGTACTTGCCGGTGGTCTTCGCGATCTTTCTGGTGTTCTACCTCACTGGTCTGGTGATCTACTACATGGCCCAGGCGCTCTTCCGCATCGGACTGCAGTACTACATCACCCATCGCTTCTACAAAGGGGAACATTCGCTGGGCCGTCAGGCAGAAGCGGCCGGCCAACGGGCTCGCGAGATCGCCAAGAAAGACGGGGGCGGGGGCGGGTTGTTTGCCCAGGCCAAGCGCGATCTTGCCGCTTCGAAGCAAGCACCAGCCAAGCAGGCCGGCGCAAAGGCTCCGACTGTGAGCAAGCGGGTCACTCCCCCGAAGAATCGCCCGACGTCGTCAGGTAGCAGCACTCGACCGGCTTCGACCGGTAAATCGGTGCGGCCGAACAGCGCTCGTCCCAAGAAGAAGTAGGACACACCATGGAATGGGTCGAATTTACTGCACGCACACTCGAGGAGGCCAAAGACCTCGCCCTCGACCGTTTGGGGGTTGCCGCCGACGACGCCGAGTTCGAGGTATTGACTGAGCCGAAGCCCGGTTTATTCGGTCGTCTGCGTGGTGAGGCACGGGTGCGGGCCCGGGTACGACCTGCACAAGCTCGTCAGAAGGTCGAGCGGCGTGATCGCCGACCACGCAAGTCCGAGGGTTCCAAGTCCGATGGTGCGAAGTCCGAGGGTGCGAAGTCCGACAGTGGCGAGACGACACCGAGGCTCGCCAATCCTCGAGCGCAGTCCGCGTCGAAAGCGGCGGCCAAGCCGGCTGCGAGATCACGGCAAGCAACCACGACGGCCGAGGCCGATGTCGTCGAGATGCGACCGCAATTGACAAAGGAGCAACAGGAAGTGAATGCACGACAGGTCGGCGACGAGGCCCGCAAGTTCATCGACGAGCTGGTTACCGCCTTCGCGTTGACGGGTACGACGGAATTGATCGAGGACGGCGACGACCTCGAGGTCCGCGTCCACGGTGACAATCTCGGTTTGCTGGTCGGCCCGCGTGGCACGACCCTGCAGGCAGTACAGGATCTGGCCAGGGTCGCATCACAGCGCCGACTGGGCGACCACGACACACGACTGCGCGTCGACATCGGCGGCTATCGCCAGCGACGCAAGGAGGCCCTCGACCGATTCGCGCTGCAGATGGCCGATGAGGTCAAGCAGTCCGATGTCGCTCGTGTGCTGGAGCCGATGTCGTCGGCAGACCGCAAGATCGTCCACGATGCACTGAGCGAAGTCGAGGG
>JAYTZE010000035.1:0-2226 GCA_043742385.1 Ilumatobacteraceae bacterium | reverse complement strand
CGGTGTCGTGCTTCTTGCACCGTGTGGTCGAAGACATCGGGCGCCGCGCCGCCGATTGGGCCGACGAGCGAACGGCGGATGGGCGCGTTGGCGCGCGGCAACCGCCCGTTCGTCACTATCAGTTGCACTATCAGGTCAGCGCGTGGGCCAAGTCGGTCGACGACGAACACCGCCTGCTTGGCAAGGTGATGGAGGGGTGTCTCGCCGGCGAGATCGTTGCTGCACAGCATCTTGCCGGCGTGCTCGATGGCGAAGAGCAGCCGTTGCTCGTGCGCCTCGGTGTGCCGGTACCCAATCCTGGCCCGCAGCCCCACGACGTATGGTCGTCGCTGGGCATGCCGCTGCGAGCCTCGTTGGAATTGACGCTCGTTGCCCCGCTGCGACCGGCACTGTTCACCGACATCGCCCCGCCGGCCGAGGAGCTGTCGATGCAGATGGAGTCGATCGGCCCAGGTGCTCGGCGAGTTGGATCGACCCACACCGGCTTGCTGGCCGAGAAGCGGTGGACGGCGTTTCGGATCAGAGAGAAGTCAGCCTCGGACGACTAGGCGCCGTCTAGACAATGCCTGCCTTGACGGCGTAAGCCACAGCATGTGACCGATTGCGGAGATTGAGCCGCGTCGTCACATCGTGGATGACGTTTTTGATCGTCCGCTCCGAATAGGCGAGCGCACTGGCGATCTCGTTGGTGCCCAGACCGTCGGCCAGCAATTTCAGCACTTCGCGCTCGCGGCCGCTGAGCCCGTCGGGCCCGATACCCCGCGGGGTCAACACGTCTTGCTGCAAGCGACTGACTTGGTTCATGAGGCGGCCGATCAGATCGGGGGCCAGGGTGCCGTCACCGTTCGCTGCGGCGACCACCGCCCTGGCCAGCACTTCTGGGCTGGCTTCGCGCCGCCGCAACACGCCCGACACGCCGGCTTCGACGGCGATCATCAATCCGTTGTCGTCGAGCTGTGTGGCGACGAGTACCACCCGTGGGCAGCCGCCGCGCTGGATGCCGCGCACCACTCGAACTGCCGCTTCGTCGATCTCGTCGGTCACCACCACTGCGACGATCGCGTCGTCGACGCATCCTCGCTCGACGACGTAGGCCTCGGGGCGACCGCGAAGTTGCGCGGCGACGCCTGCCTCGGAGATTGGGTCGTCACCATGGACGTAGACGGCAATTCGATCGGACATTCTGTTCCTCCATACCCGCTCAAGACCCCGTTTGGATTTGGACTTCATGTTGGGGGTAGACGACACCATGCGCTCGACGCCTCAACGAGCAATCAACGGCGACTCAACGGGCAACCAATCTGCCCTGCGAGGCTCCTACGGCAACAGAGCCGTGGCTACGATCGCGCGCATGGGTTCGAGCGCTTCTCTCGATCGACCCGAGCTCGCGGTTGAACCCGGTCAAACGGTCTCAGCTCAGCTCAGGGTTCGTAACAACGGTTCCGTCGTCGATCAATTCAGCTTCGAAGGGCTTGGTGCCGGCGCGGCGTGGATCGATGCAGAACCAGAAGTCCTGTCGTTGTTCCCGGGTGCAGAAGGCACCGTCACCATCCACTTTCGCCCACCGAAATCGCCAAACACGGCGCCGGGCCCCACCCCATTCGGGGTCAAGGTGGTCTCCGGTGAAGATCCCATGGGGTCTGCCGTGGAGGAAGGGGTCATCACAGTCGGCCGCTTCGCTGACCGCAACGTCGAGCTGTACCCACTGACACAACGAGGTCGTCGAAAGGGACAGTTCGAAATCGCCATCGACAACCGCGGCAATGCTCCGATCGAGATCGAGCTCTCCGGATCCGATCCCGAGAACGCCTGCCGCTACGACTTCGCCAGCCAGGTGTTGATCGTCGAGCCCGGCACGGCTCATTTCACCAAGTTCGATGTCGTCCCCCACGACCGGTTCTGGAAAGGACCGCCCAAGACCCACCAGTTCCAGGTGTTGGTCAGCGAGCGGGCCCGGCATGCCGAATTGCCCGCGCCGGCGATGGCCGCGCCCGGTGCTCCGCCGGCACCGCCCGCAGCAACGACGACGATGCCGATACCGGTGGTTGCGCCGGTGCCGGAAGCGGTCAATGGAACCTTGCTGCAAGAGGCGATGCTGCCACCGTGGTTGATCAAGGCCGTCATAGCCGTCATCGCAGTGCTCCTGATTCTGTGGATCCTGTGGATCACGCTGTTCAAGCCGACCGTCGAGTCGGCGGCCAAGGATGCCGTTGAAGCGCCGCTGGC
>JAYTZE010000034.1:0-2228 GCA_043742385.1 Ilumatobacteraceae bacterium | reverse complement strand
CGACGACGCGCCCACAGCCGCCGACAGAGCATTTGCGCTGGTTCATCTCGGCGACCTCTCGTTCGACGAAGGTGATGCAGATTCGGCGCTGGGCTACTACCTCGAGGCGCTCGAGGCGTCGCCGACGGATGTGGCGGCGTTGGCCGGAAGGGCAAAGTCCTTAGCAGGCCTCGGTCAAATCGAAACCGCCCTAGACGACTACGGAACGGTCGTGTCGCGAGCGCCTGAGCCCGGGTACATCATCGAGTACGCACGACTTCTGGAATCGGTCGGCCGCTCCGACGACGCCGACGACCAGTACGTCGTGTTTGACGCCACACAACGGTTGTTCGCAGCAAACGGCGTGGTATCCGACGCTACGGCGACCCTGGTCGAGGTGGATCGCGGCAACATCGATCTGGCCTTGACCGACGCAGAGCGTGGAATCGCGAATCGACCTTTCATCGAGATGCACGACGCACACGCTTGGGCCCTGCACGCCGCGGGTCGTGACCCCGAGGCGCTCGCTGCGATCGACCGGGCGATGGCCCTCGGGACGCGCAACGCACTGTTCCACTACCACGCCGGCATGATCTCGTTGTCGCTCGGCGACATGGATCGCGCCAGGCGTGAGTTGACCACTGCGCTCGAGATCAACCCTGTATTCGATCCCCTTTCGGCGGATGTGGCCCGCCAAGCCCTGGTATCACTCGAGGGATCCTCGTGACGATTCGTCCGCTCGGCATGACGCGTGCTGCCGCCGGGTTCGTGGCGGTGGGAGTCACTGGGTTCGTGCTGCTCGGAGCGCCAACCGCGCGGGCGCATCCACTCGGCAACTTCAGCGTGAATCATTCCCACAACCTGGTTCTGAAACCGGACCGCATCATCGACCGAGCAGTCGTCGACTTCGCCGAAATTCCGACGACGCAGGCGGCCGAAACGGTAGATGCCGACGGTGACGGCGCGGCTTCTCCTGGCGAGTTGGAGCGGTTCGGCGTCACAACGTGTGGATCGGTCCGAGACGGAGCCACTCTGGTGGTGGACTCGTCTGTCGTAAAGCTCGCGATCGTCTCGACATCGTTCGTCTACGAACAGGGACAGGCAGGTCTGCGGACCAGCAGGCTGGAGTGCGAGTTCGAGGCCGTCGTCGACCTTTCTGTACCCCGCACGCTGAGGTTCGGCGACACCTTCGAATCAGACCGGGTCGGTTGGCACGAGATCATCGCGGCCGGCGATGGCGTCCGGTTGATCGACTCCCCGGTGCCAGAGGTGAGCGGCACCGAATCACTGCGCAACTATCCCACTGACCTGCTTGCATCCCCACTCGATGTGCGTGAGCTGGTTCTGTCGGTCGGCCCGCCCACCGACGATGGGGCGAGCCCGGTACTGGTGAACGCTCCTTCGGATTCGTCAACATCGTGGATCCGTGGCGGGCCGTTTGCCGATGTGGTCGATCGGATCACTCGGACGTTCGAGGGACTGGTCGGTCGGCGAGACATGACGCTGGGAGTCGGGCTGTTGGCGGTGTCGTTGGCGGTGGTCCTCGGCGCGTCGCATGCACTGCTGCCGGGGCACGGCAAGACCGTGATGGCGGCCTACATCGCCGGTCGACAGGGGTCTGGGCGAGACGCCGTCATCGTGGGTGCAACCGTGACGGCGACTCATACCGGCGGGGTCTTGTTGCTCGGGCTTGCTCTGACATTGTCGACAGCGCTGGCCGGTGAGGTGGTGCTTGCATGGCTCGGCGTGGCGAGCGGGTTGTTGATCGCCGGTCTTGGCACGAGCCTGTTGCTGGGCGCCATGCGGCACCGCACGCCGACGCATGGGCACCATCATGGCCCCGGTGGTCACACCCACACCCACACCCACGACCACGGTCACGGTCACGGTCACGGTGACACTGTCCACCTCGTCAGCCAACGAAGTGTTGGGCTCGTCGTGCCCGAATCTCGACGAATGCAGTTGAGCGCTGTCGCAGTGCTTGAACCCCAACCGGCAGCCACGATCGGTCTAGTCGAAACCGATCTGCATCGGCTCGACAAGCCGCTCCCACCGCAGCAAACGGGCGTGTCAAGGCGAGGCTTGATCGGGATGGGGGTGGCCGGGGGGTTGGTGCCAAGCCCGTCGGCACTGATCGTGTTGCTCTCGGCGATCGCACTGGGTCGCACCGCCTTCGGAATTCTGCTCGTGATCGGGTACGGGCTGGGGATGGCCGCGACGCTCACGCTCGCGGGGTTGTTCCTCGTACG
>JAYTZE010000033.1:0-4531 GCA_043742385.1 Ilumatobacteraceae bacterium | reverse complement strand
CAGTAAAACTGCGCCTCACCCGAGTTGGCAAGACCAAGCAGCCGCAGTATCGCGTCGTCGCCACCGATAGCCGCTCGCCCCGCGATGGCCGGTTCATCCAGATCGTCGGCACATACAACCCGCGTACCGACCCGTCGACACTCAACATCGACAACGCCAAGGCAGTGAAGTGGTTGATGCAGGGTGCCCAGCCGACCGAGCGGGTCAAGAAGCTGCTGGAAGTGTCGGGTGCGATGGCTGAATTCAGCGCTGCCCGGGCCGCCCAGTGACCGATCAGCCCGCGACTGATCAGCCAGACGACTCGGTCGAACCACTTGCCGAGGTTGTGGCCAGCGAGGTTGTGGCCAGCGAGGTTGTAGCCACTGAAGGTGGGGCGATTCAAGTCCAGGCGCCAACTGCGACCGCCGTGCTCACCCATGTCGTCCGTTCGATCGTCGACGATGCCGACGCCGTGCATGTCGACGCCGTCGAGGGTCGGAATCGTTTGAAGCTCGAGGTCAAGGTCGGCCCCGGCGATCTCGGCAGGGTCATCGGCCGCCGTGGTCGCACGGCGCAGAGCATTCGCACTGTCGTGCGTGCCGCGGCCACTCGTGATGGCGTCGAAGTCGACGTCGACTTTGTCGACTGAGGGCTTGCGCGAAGTCGGGCGCATCGGTCGCGCCCATGGAGTTCATGGCGAGCTGTACGTTTCGCTGATCACCGACCGCGTCGAGCGGGTTGCGCTGGGTGCGCGCCTGCTGGCCGGTTCGCAGTGGCTCACGGTCGTCGAGTCGCGCCAGCAGCAGCAGCGGTGGCTCGTCCGCTTCGCCGACGTCGATGACCGTACCGCCGCAGAGAAACTGACGAACTCGCCGCTGCATGCCGAACCGCTTGACGATGACGGTGACGATGCCTTGTGGGTTCACGAGTTGATCGGGTCGCGAGTTGTCGACCAACAAGGCGTCGCGCGCGGAACGTGCGTGGCCGTGATCGACAACCCTGCACACGACATTCTCGAACTCGATACCGGCGCGTTGATCCCGGTGATCTTCGTGCTGAGCTGCCGGGGCGGGGTTGCAACGATCGACCCTCCGGACGGCCTGTTCGACCTCTGAGGGGGTCCTGCGCTGGACGCGCCGTTCCACTTTCCAATTGAGCCGAACGGCCCATTTCACTCTGAGGGTTCGCCCGCTACCGTGAGTGACACGTGGACCGACGTAGTCGTAGTCCCGCTGCCCTTCCTCGCGCTCGCGGTGTGGCGACTACAGACCCGCGCTGTTCAGCCGTTCGGCAGTCACCACGGCACCAAGGTTGATCGGCCCGTAGACATGGGGGAACGGTTCGGGGGCACCCGGCAACTGCTCGTAGACCAGCGGCGATGCCAAGTACTGCTCGTCGATCTGCAACAGGACGAGATCTGAGGCGTCGGCGTAGTACCGCTCGACAACGCCGGGCCATTGCTCGGCGGTGGCGCAGTGGATGTAGCCCTCCTCTGCCAGGTCGACGCCGCGCGTCGAGCCTGTGTGGAATCCTTGCTGTTGGGAGGTTTCCCACGTGGGGGTATCGGTGATGTGAAAGATCATCGTCTCGTAGGCTTGCACACCGTGCAGATCGACGTGTTCACCATCTTCCCGGCACTGGTCGACTCGTTCTGCGGCGAGAGCCTGCTGGGCAAAGCGCGAACGAACCGTCTGTTCGACCTCCGGACCCACGATCTTCGCGAGCACACGACCGATGTCCATCGCACGGTGGACGACGCCCCGTTTGGTGGTGGCGCAGGGATGGTGATGAAGGCTGAACCGATCTTTGCCTCTGTGGAGGCAGCCCAACCTTTGCGCCCATTGTTCCTCCTCGGCCCCGGCGGTCGCTGCTTCGACCAGGCAATGGCTCACGACTTGGCGCGGCTGGAAGGATTCAGCCTGTTGTGTGGTCGTTACGAAGGTGTCGACCATCGCGTGCGGCAGCATCTCGTCGACGATGAGCTCAGTGTCGGTGATGTCGTGCTCAGTGGGGGAGAAGTGGCGGCCTGCCTGATCATCGAGGCGGTGGTACGCCTGCTACCTGGGGCGATGGGAAACACCGCCAGCGCGATCTCGGAGAGCTTCGGCGAGTCGGGACTGCTCGAGGAGCCGCAGTACACCCGACCGGCAGACTTTCGCGGCTGGACCGTGCCCGACACGCTGCGTGGCGGCGACCACGCCAGGATCGAGCGCTGGCGGCGCGCGCAGGCTCTGCACCGCACCCTGCGCTATCGCCCCGACCTGGTCGAAGCGGCAGGTGGACTGAGCGAAGTTGACCGGCGACTGTTGGAAGAGTTCCCTCCCGTCACCTATCCTTGATCGTTCGCTGGCTGCGGCCAGCCAAACTGATTCAGCCCAAACCCATCAGAGAGTTTCGCGCCATGAAGTCCACCGATCTTGTTGACAACCAGTACATCCGCACCGACGTGCCCGACTTCGCCAGCGGCGATGAGGTCAAGGTGCACGTCAAGGTCGTCGAGGGCAACAAGGAGCGCGTGCAGGTCTTCCAAGGCAACGTCATCGCTCGCTCGGGCAGCGGCGTGGCCGAGACCTACACGGTTCGCAAGGTCAGCTACGGCGTCGGCGTCGAGCGAACCTTTCCGGTTCACACCCCCACGGTCGCCAAGCTCGAGGTTGTCAAGCGAGGCGACGTTCGCCGGGCCAAGTTGTACTACCTGCGTGATCGCGTCGGCAAGGCAGCCAAGATCAGGGAAAAGCGCGACGCCTGAGCGTTCGCGTTCCATCGGTGTAGTCGAGCACCCGCTTTGAGTTCCGACGATCTCGAAAACTTCGAGGCCGAGCGTGAGCTCCAACTCGCTCAGGAATACCAGGACGTCGCGGCCATGTTTCGCTTCGCCGTGGAGACCGAGCGCCGGTTCTACCTGGCCAACGATGTCAAGCTGAATGTCAGCGGAGACGCCGCCAAGCCGGTGATCGAAGTGGAGTTGAGCGACGCATGGGTATGGGATATGTACCGAAAGACCCGGTTCGTGCCCAAGGTTCGGGTGCTGACGTTCAAGGACGTCAACGTCGAAGAACTGCCGTCGACCGAGTTGTAGCACCTTCGCTGGCAAATCGGGCCCGCGGAAAATGGGGCGAAGACCTCGCCGCGCGTTGGTACGTGACCCACGGCTACGAGGTCGTCGACCGCAACTGGAGATCACCCACAGGCGAGATCGATCTCGTCGCCTGCTGCGGCTCGTTGGTGGTGTTCTGCGAAATCAAGACGCGGGCATCCGACCGCTACGGCCCGCCCGAGGCTGCGGTCGGAAGAGCCAAGCAACGACGGCTCCGGTTACTTGCGGCCGAGTGGCTGGCGGCTCACGATCGACACGGTTCAATCCGCTTCGATGTCGCCGCGATCACCGGCGTTCGAATCGAGGTCTTCGAGGCGGCGTTCTAGATGGCGGGTTTCTGGCGACGATCCCAGCAGGCCTTGTGCCAGTGCCGTCGCAGGTCGGGCGCATCGGCAGGCACTGCGACGTAGTGGCCGATACCGACAGCAATCCTGTGGTGACAGCCCGGGCAGACGTAGGCCTTGGTTGCCTCGTAGGGCTGTACTCGTCGCACCTCGACGGTCCCGAAGCCTCCATCCCACAAGCCCATCGCTACCCCAGCAATGCCCACACCAGCAGACCGATGGCGGCGAGTACCGCGGCAACGACGAACACATAGTCGGCCGGTTTGGCCACAAATTTGCGATACGGGTTGAAGCCCATGGCACAGTATCGTGCCGTTTCTGTGGAAACCATCGAGGTAAGTCGCGCATCAGGCATCGTCACCGTCACCTTGAATCGCCCAGCGAAGAAGAACGCCGCGAACGCTCAGATGTGGAACGAGCTGCTCGATACCTTCCGCGCGATCGCATCGAATGCTGAGGATCGCGTCGTCGTGCTGACCGGGGCCGGCGGGGAGTTTTGTGCGGGCGCCGACCTGACCGGTGGGGGCACAGGTGCGCCTGGCCAGCACCAGTTGGCGCAGATGCGCCATGTTGGTGACGTGGCGCTTGCACTGCACCGCCTGCCGATCCCGGTCATCGCCAAGGTGCGCGGTGTGGCTGTCGGCGCTGGATGCAACATGGCCCTCGGATGCGATCTGGTGGTGGCCAGCGACAACGCCCGGTTCTCCGAGATCTTTGCCAGGCGAGGGCTGTCGATCGACTTCGGCGGTTCGTGGTTGCTGCCGCGGATCGTCGGCATGCATCGGGCCAAGGAGTTGGCACTGTTCGCCGACATCATCGACGCCGCTGAAGCGGAACGTATCGGCCTCGTCAACCGGGTCGTGCCCGACGCCGAGATCGACGAGTTCGTAGCGTCGTGGGCGGCGCGACTGGCCGCTGGGCCGCCAATTGCCCTCGCGATGACGAAACGGATGCTCGACAACTCGCTGCAAGTGACGCTGGAGGAAGCGCTCGACGACGAAGGCGTCGCCCAGTCGCTCAACTTCACGACAGCATACACCGCCGAGGCAATGAAGGCCTTCGTCGAGAAGCGGGACCCGAAGTTCCACGGCCGTTGACCCCCCCAACGGGG
>JAYTZE010000032.1:0-4531 GCA_043742385.1 Ilumatobacteraceae bacterium | reverse complement strand
GATGATCGTCAACGCCGCCCGCCAACTCGGTGCGCTCGCCGCGGCTGGCAAACGGCAATGCTTCGTCGGTATCGGGTTGCCGTCTACGGCAGCCAATTTGGCCCGCCGTTTGTATCCGATCGAGCCGGTGCTGATCTACGAGTCAGGGTGCATCGATACCAAACCAACGCGGCTTCCGCTGTCGATCGGCGACGGTGAGCTCGCCGAAACCAGCGATGCCGTAGTGAGTGTTCCGGAGATATTTGCCTACTGGCTGCAGGCCGGGCGCATCGACATCGGCTTCCTCAGTGGCGCCCAACTCGACAAGTACGCCAACATCAACTCCACGGTCATCGGCTCGTACGAGTCACCGAAGACCCGTCTCCCCGGCGCAGGTGGCGCTCCGGAGATCGCCGCATCCGCGGGTGCCGTGATGGTGATCATGCGCCAATCGGCGCGGGCCTTTGTCGAGCGTTGCGACTTCCGCACGTCGATCGGTTATGGCGACGGAAAAGGTGATCGCGAGCGGTTCGGCCTGCGCGGTGGTGGACCGAAGTGGGTCATCACCGACCTTGCCGTGATGGAACCCGATCCCGACACATGCGAGTTGGTGGTCGTTGCCTTGCACCCGGGCATCACAAGCGAACAGGTGCTGGCGGCGACGGGCTGGGCGGTTCGGTTCAGCGACGGCCTGACCACAACCGACGAGCCGACCGATGTCGAGCTCGACACCTTGCGCGCGTTGCAGGCGGCATGAACCCGTTCACCTACGACCAACTGCCGGCGCGCATCGTGTTCGGTGCAGGCCGGTTGGCCGAGGTCGGCGCCGAGGTCGAGCGTCTGGGTGGACAGCGGGCCATGCTGATCTCTGATTGGGCTGCAACGGCGCCCGCGGCCGCAATCACGGCGCAGCTGGGGTCCCGGCTGGCGTTGGCTTGGGACGAGGTTGCGCAACATGTGCCCGTCGAGCTTGCCGAACGGGCCCGGGCGTCGGCGACCGAGGCGAACATCGACTGTGTGGTGTGCATCGGTGGCGGTTCGTCGACCGGTCTCGCCAAGGCCCTTGCCTTGAGCCATGCAGTACCGATCCTCGCCGTGCCCACCACCTACGCGGGAAGCGAACAGACGTCGATCTACGGGCTCACCGGCGGACGCCACAAGCAGACCGGCAAGAACCCGATCGTGCAACCGAGGACCGTCGTCTACGACCCCGAGCTCACCGTCGGTCTGCCGCCACACGTCACCGGACCGTCAGCGTTCAACGCGCTCGCTCATTCGGTCGAGTCGCTCTATGCGCCAGGCCACAATCCCATCACCTCGGTGTTGGCGCTCGAGGGTGTGCGTGCCATTCACGACTCGCTGCCGACGGTGATGGCTTCCCCGGGCGACGTCGAGGCCCGCGGCACGCTGTTGTACGGCGCCTACCTCAGCGGCGTTGCCCTCGGCACCACGGCCTCCGGCCTGCATCACAAGTTGTGTCACGTGTTGGGTGGCCGGTTCAACCTGGTGCACGCCGACGCGCACTCGGTCATCTTGCCGCATGCCATCGCCTTCAACGCTCCGGCGCTCCTCGACGAAATGGCCAGGCTGGCCGCCGCGTTGGGCTCACCCGGCGGCGATCCTGCCGGCGCGTTGTGGGACCTGGCAGTGGCCAGCAACGTGCCGACGCGGCTCGCGGATCTCAAGGGCAACGACGGGTTGTTGCAGCGAGAAGAACTGACTGGCGCAGCGCACGCCGCCGCCGAAGAGATCACCGTCAATCCGCGTCCTGTCACCGAGGCCGACCTGCTCGGCATTCTGGAACGGGCCTATGAGGGAGAGCGACCATGACCAGCGAAGCCTTCATCGTCGATGCCGTGCGCACACCGCTGGGTCGTATCGGTGGAGCGCTCGCTGGTGTGCGCCCCGATGACCTGTTGGCCGGCGCCGTTCGGGCCATTGTCGAACGCTCGCCGTTGCTCGACCCTGCGTCGATCGAGGAGGTGTATGCCGGCGATGCCAACGGCGCCGGCGAAGACAACCGCAACGTGGGCCGCATGGCCCTGTTGCTGGCCGGGCTTCCAACGACGATTCCGGCGGCAACCGTCAACCGGCTGTGCGGTAGCGGTATCGAGGCCATTTTCGGAGCGTCGCGCACGGTCGCTGTCGGCGATGCCGACGTCACCATTGCGTGCGGGGTCGAGAGCATGACCCGTGCCCCATGGGTGGTGCTGAAGCCGTCGAAGGCCTTCCCGACCACACACGAACAGATGTGGAACTCGGCGCTCGGCTGGCGCATGGTCAATCCGAAGATGCCGGGGGAATGGGCCATCTCGCTCGGCGAAGGCGCAGAGCTGTTGGCTGACAAATACTCGATCTCGCGAGACGAGCAAGACGAGTTTGCAATGGGGTCGCATCATCGCGCCGCAGCCGCGTGGGTGGCTGGCCACTTCGCCGCAGAGACGGCTCAGGTTGCCGACGCTCCTCTCGAACGCGACGAATGCATTCGACCGGAATCGTCGATGGAGACGCTGGGCAAGCTGAAGCCGGTGTTCAAGCAGGGTGGTACGGTCACGGCGGGCAACGCCTCACCGATGAACGACGGTGCGGCGGCGATGTTGGTGATGTCGCCGCGAGGTGTCGAGTTGTCGCACACCACGCCGATGGCGCGGATCGTCAGCCGGGCGACCAGCGGTGTCGACCCACATCTGTACGGCATCGGTCCGGTCGAGGCCGCACGCACCGCGCTGAGGCGGGCAGGTATTGGTTGGGGCGATCTCTCGGCGGTCGAGCTCAACGAGGCGTTTGCCGCGCAGTCGTTGGCATGCCTGCGCGAATGGCCCGAACTCGATCCGGCAATCGTCAACCAGCAAGGTGGCGCGATTGCCATCGGTCATCCACTCGGATGCTCAGGCGTACGAATCGTCACCACACTCGCCCATCACCTGCGCCGCACGGGCGGGCGCTATGGCCTGGCGGCGATGTGCATCGGCGTGGGCCAAGGCATCGCCATCGTCATCGAGAACCTCGCCACCTGACCCGCTACGAGTGTTTCCGTCCCGCGGCGGTCCATCCGAGTGTCTGCGGCCCACCCGGGTGGGCGCGAAACACTCGTCTGCGGCAGGCCGGGCCGCAAACACTCGGATGGGGGTTAGCGGCTTCGGGCGATGGCGGTGACGACGTCGAGGGATTCGGGGTTCTTCAGGGCTCCACGGCTGGCCACCGAATCGGGATCGGCGCCGCAGAGGATCTTCTTCACCGGGAGCTCCAGCTTCTTGCCGGACAATGTGGTGGGGATCGAGGGAAGCGGATGGATCTCGTCGGGTACATGCCGCGGCGAGAGGTTGCTGCGCAGTGCCCGCTTGATGGGGTCGACGACGTCGTCGAACTGGGCGCCGTCACCCAACGCCACGAACAAGATCAGCACGCCGGCGCCGCCGCCCTCGGTGTCTTCGAGGTGCACGATCAGACTGTCGTTGATTCCGTCGACCGCTTCGACGACCCTGTAGATCTCGCTGGTGCCGATGCGCACGCCGCCACGGTTCAAGGTGGCGTCGGAGCGGCCGGTGATGACGCAACTGCCGTGATCGTCGATCGTGATCCAATCGCCGTGGCGCCACGCACCCGGATACGAATCGAAGTACGCGGCTCGGTAGCGCGAGCCGTCGGCGTCCCCCCAGAACCCGATCGGCATCGATGGCATCGGCTTGGTGACAACCAACTCTCCCTGTTGGCCGACGACCGAGCGACCAGCGTCGTCGAATGCCTCGACTGCGGCACCGAGGTAGCGGCAGGAGATCTCGCCAGCAACAACGGGAACCATCGGACAGCCGCCGACGAATGCCGAGCAGACGTCGGTCCCTCCGCTGATCGACGACAGCATCACGTCTCGTCCGACGCTGTCGTAGACCCAATGGAAACCCTCCGCGGGCAGTGGCGCACCAGTCGAACCAACCGCCCGCAGCGAGAGGTCGAGACTGTTGCCTGGCACCGTGCCGTCCTTGCGACATGCCATGTAGTACGGGGCGCTGGCACCGAACCAGGTGATCTTCACAACCGCAGCGAGATCCCACAATGTGTCGAGTGTGGGCGCGGCGGGGTCGCCGTCGAAGGTCACGATCGTCGCACCGGTCAGCAAACCGCTGACGAGGTAGTTCCACATCATCCATCCGGTCGTCGTGAACCAGAAGAACCGGTCAGCGGGTCCGAGATCGGCGTGCAACCCGAGGACCTTGAAGTGTTCGAGCAGGATCCCGCCGTGCCCGTGCACGATCGGCTTGGGCATGCCCGTGGTGCCGGATGAATACAGCACGTACAACGGATGATCGGCGGGCACCTGTTCGAAGTCCAGCGAGCCAGGTTCCGACGTCAGTTCGCTCCACCGAATCGCGCCGGGCGGGATCTCGTCACTGAGATACGGCAGCGCGACCGTGGCACGCAGGCTGCCCAGGCCGTCGCGGACGGCTTGTACCTCGCTGCGACGATCGATGTCGCGCGCTCCGTACCGATAGCTATCGACGACCAGCAACACCTTTGGATCGATCTGCCCGAAGCGGTCGAGCACCGCTCGCAC
>JAYTZE010000031.1:0-8892 GCA_043742385.1 Ilumatobacteraceae bacterium | reverse complement strand
TGCAGGCGACGATCAGCACCAAACCGTGACGCGGTGAGCACGTAGTTCGACATCGACCTGGGTGAATGCAAAAGCGCGCACGAATGTTACGGAACGTGCCTTACGAACTCCTGTCAGTGTGGATTATCGTGACCTCACGGATAGCTCCCACACCGTACGTTCCGACAACCCCAACGGAGGTACTTCATGAGCCAGCGCCATCGCAGTTCGGAGGCGGTCCCACCGCCGAAAATGGACTCGCGTGCCCATGCCCACAACGAGCGACATCGCATTCATAGCGAACTCGACGCTGTTGCGGCGCAGGTCAGTGCCGGTTATGAGCCAGACGAGGTGCACGAGCCAGGCCGAGCCTGGGTTCCCGCGCACCATCACGACGCCGAAAAAGCCAAGGCCGGGGCTGGTAACACCAGCAAGCGTCACTGGAAGATGAAGATGTGGAAGCGGCGCACGAGTATGCGCAAAGCGAAGGCACAAGCCTTCCGCGTCGCCAGCGAGTAACAGCTCCTACCCCCAGGTCGAGGAGAACTCGCTTCGACGCGTCTGCCATTCTTCAGCGGTGATCGCGTAGCGGATGTGGTCCTCCCAAGCACCGTTGATCTCGAGATAGCGCAGCGCAACACCCTCCTCACGGATACCCAGGGCCTCCATGACCCGCCGACTGTTGGTGTTGCGCGGCACGATGCAGATCTCCAGGCGGTGGAGATGCAGTTCGTCGAACGCGAACCTGCAGATCACCGCAACGCCTTCGGCGATGTATCTGTTGCCGGCGTGACGCTGATCGATCCAGTAGCCGACGACGCCGCACTGAAACGCGCCGCGGACGACGTTGTTGATGTTGATCTCGCCGGCGAAGGCGTTATCGACGAACAGGCCGAAGCCGTACGCAGATCCCACTTGACGTTCGCGGTCGCGAGTCGCGCACCGTGAAGTGAACGCATCCCGGTGCCGCGTCGGGTCGGCCAGGTTGTTGGCACGCAGCGGCTCCCATGGGGTCAGCCAATCCTCGTTGCGCAGCCGCACTTCGGTCCATTGGGCAAAGTCGCTGGACATCAGCGGTCGCAGCATGATGCGCTTGCCGTACAACCGCATGCCGGGCTCGGGCGAGATTGAAGGGTGAAGCCCAGCGCGTCGTCCGAATGTCATGTCTGCACCCCGACGTCGATCTGCTCGAGATGGAGGTGGCGCATGAGGGCCACCACGATGCAGCAGGCGGCGACGATCGTGTCGACGGCCTCTGCCGGAAGGCCCGGGTTCAGGGCCCGATCCGCTGACGACTCGGTCGCGACGGTCCTGAAGACATCTTCGGCTGCGGCTCGGCGTAACGAAAATGGCAGCGGCGGATCGCCGCCGAACTCGACCGCTGCAATCACTGTTGCCAGATCACCAACGATGCCGACGGCGTCGGCGTCCAGCGCGCCGGGAAGGGCGCGCAGCATGTCGTCGAGGTGATCGACGACGGCCCCGATGGCGTTGGTCAACTCCTCCGGGCGAGGAGGATCGGAGACGAACTCGCTGTTGGCGAGCGACACGGCACCGAGGGGAATGACATGACGTTCGCCATCGACGTCGACGAAAGTGGCATCATCACCGAGGCGAACCGTGACAGCGTTCATGTTCGGCTTTGGTGGTCTGTCAACTGCGCGGCCAGTTGTTGTGCAACCCAAACGCCGACCGGGTCGTCGCCGCCTGCCAAAAACCATGCGTAGTGAGCGTGCAGGCATTTGATACCCGTGCGCGTTCCCCCGACACCTCCGTGAGGACGAGGGCCGGTGTGTCCTGCTGGTAGTGCAGCGTCGCGCTCGACGGCATAGCGGGCGTGCGAGTCGGCGATCTGGTGCGCATCGATCTCGGCTTCGGCTCGACGCACTGCGCCACCGGACTCGAGACGGCTGACGGCTCGCACCTCGTGCTTGCCCACTAGCCAATATCGGGTCGGCATTGGCTCTCCGTCGTCGAGCAATGGTGCGTTGCGTATGACCACGGGGGCTCCCTCGGCATCGCGCACGACGACCTCGAACGAACCGCGTGGGAACCTGCCGATCAATTCGCGGACGGCAGCGACATCGTCGCTCACGCTGCTAGTGGCGGCTGAGCCGTCGCACAACGATCCACAGCAGTACCAGTCCGCCGAACAGCGGGAGCACGCGCTTGAGGATCGCCGAACCGGCCACATCGGACAACTCGATCGGGGCAGCGGCTGGGCCGTTGATCTTGCGTACGCCGCCGTCGCGGATCGCGCTGGCCTCGGCCACCGGGGCACCATTGGACGATGCCTGCGTGGCCGCCGCAGGGCTTGCTGCGGCGCCGGACACGGCTTCGCCAGCGTCGGCAACAGGCGCTGCGGCTGCATCGGGTTGCTGGTCGAGCATCTTGTTGAGGTTGGTGGCGAACTGGTTCATGAGCTTCTTGCTGACATCGCCCATGATGCCTCGACCGAATTGGGCGACTTTGCCGGTGATGTGCAGGTCGGTCTCGACGAAGCACTTCGTCGTGGCCGCATCGATCGATTCGAGTTGCGCCGTGATCAGGGCACTGGCGTTGCCCTTGCCGGTGGTGTCGCGACCTTCACCCTTCAGCACAGCACGATGTGCGTCGTCGTCGCGTTCGATGAAGTTGGCCTGGCCTTTGAACGCAGTCGAGATCGCCCCGAGCTTGACCTTGACGACGCCGCGGAACACGTCACCTTCGATTTCCTCGAGGGCCGCACCCGGCATGCATGGTGCGATCCGTTCGACGTCGGTCAGCACGTTCCAGGTCTCGGCGATCGGTCGATTGACGGTGAATTCATTCAAGAGTTTGTCCATGATCCGAGATCCTCCAACGTGTCGATGTCAGCCGCTGAGCCTTCGCACGCTACTTCATCGATCCATTCTGGGTGAAGGCGCATCAGGGTTCTGGCCCCTTCGTCGCCCTCGGTTGGCAGGTGCGACCACACCGAACGGTGAAGCCGCACCGGGTTCGGCCCGCGCTGGCCGTCGTAGGTGGCGACAATCACCGGTGCCGCGGATTCGGCAGCAGCGATGGCTCGCCACGCAGACGCGGGCACGAACGGCTGATCTGCGAGCCCGACGACGATGAACTCGCTGTGGTGCCCTCGCGCCGTGGCGAGCGCAAGTTGCAGCGAGCCGGCCTGGCCTTGTTGCCATGCCGGATTGTGCACCGTCGTGACGCCAGGCTGGCCGATGTGCAGGTCGATGGCACCGGTGACAACGACAACGTGGTCGAATCCGGCAGCGACGAGGTGGTCGAGCGAGTGCTGAAACACCGGTGTGCCGCCGAGCATCGCCAACAACTTGTGGGTCGGGCCGACAAATCTTGTGCCTCCGCCGGCGGCGAGCAGCACCGCGGTCGTCGTCGTCATTGAATCAGCATACGGGCAGCGTATGAGCGGATTTCGGGACCGGATGGGCTCCGCCGATCGGCAATCTTGACGGAATCTTGATGACGGATGTGTTACAGCTGCCTTGAGTATTGCGGTTTGATGACGATAACTTGTCATGTGTTACAGGGTCATGGCGGCGTTCGTTGGTCGGCGGATCTCTTCTGCAGTCGAAGCGGTGGCGCTGAACGATGGCGCTTTCACGGTGTTCGAGGAGATTTCTCCTCGTCACGACCGAAGCATCTGCCCGAGGCGGGCGGTGCGGACCACCATCAACGAGGGGACCCTCACATGACAATCCGTCAAAGATTCGCAACATATGTTCTCGCCTGCTCACTGCTGAGCGGCGCGGCCATGGCCGCCGGCGTCGGCTCGGCGAGCGCGGCGCAACTGCCAACGGCATCGGTCGCAGCAACGGTTGATCTGGTCTCGATGACGGCGGCCGGCGCCCTTGCCACAATGGGAACCGATATCTTCGCATCACGCTTCCAGGATGCAGCGTATGCAGTCGCCACGCGTTTGGAAGTCGATGGCGCTGTCCTCTACGCGGCCTGGACACGTTCCGATCGTGCACATCAGATCGCGTTCCTGTCGGCGCTGTCCCAGATTGGCGTTCCATATCGACGCAACGCAAGTAAGCCAGGCATTGGCTTCGACTGCTCCGGTCTCACGGGCTATGCATGGTCGCAAGCCGGTGCAGAAATTCCCCATCAGAGTGCCGCCCAGATGCGAGGCGCCGGTGCACGCACACGCGATACCGCCCAAGCCGGCGATCTGGTCTACTACCCAGGTCACGTCATGATGTGGCTGGGTGTCGACAACCTCGTCGTGCATGCAGTGGGGCGCGGTCGCAACGTCGAGATCGGGCACGTTTCTGATCGGCGTGTCAACCGCCTCAAGTTCGGCAATCCGCTCGGCTGAGCCTCGGCGTGACGGTCAACTACTTCTAGCCGTGTATCTTCCAGCCGTGTATCTTCTAGCCGTGTATCGGCCCACTTGCGCTTCGAAGTGATGGCGTCTCCCGGCCGGTCCGCCGGGCAATGATCTCCGCGCAGATAGAGATCGCCGTTTCCTCAGGGGTCCGCGCACCGATATCGAGGCCGATCGGCGACATCAGTCGTTCGAGCTGCTGGGGCTGATCGACGCCCGCCTCGGCGAGCCGTTGCATCCGCTTGTCGTGCGTCTTGCGACTGCCCATCACACCGATGTAGCCAACCCTGGTGCCGAGAGCGCCTTGCACAGCGGGTACATCGAACTTCGGATCGTGGGTCAGTATGCAGACCGCATCGCGCTGACTCAACGTCGCGCCACGCTCGACG
Source organism: Ilumatobacteraceae bacterium (assembly GCA_043742385.1). Taxonomy (GTDB): domain Bacteria; phylum Actinomycetota; class Acidimicrobiia; order Acidimicrobiales; family Ilumatobacteraceae; genus JAENVT01. Next base: position 4,194 of record JAYTZE010000031.1, on the reverse strand, counting down.
AACACTGGCCCCGGCCACGAGACGATGACCTCGTCGGCCATCGGGAAGCGGCGACGGGTAGCGAACACCTCGCGGGCATCGCACACCGTGACCCGGTAGCCGAGCACCTTGGCCACCTTGGCGAGCGCCGCGGTGAAGTCGACGGCTCCGAAGATCCACATCTGTGGCGGCGGCGCCCAGCTCTCGACAAAGATCCTGACGGTCGGCGTGTTGACCAGATCCTCCGGCGTCGTTTGGCCCTCTGGCCCGTAGTTGCGGATGCCGCTGCGACCGGCTTCCAACTCGGCCAGCGCGTCGCGCCCGACGATGCGCGTGAGCTCGGGGTGGCCGAGATCACCAACGGGTTCACCGGTGGTGGTGACGATCAGCTTGGCGCCGACGTTGGGACCGTCGACGACTGTCGCCAGAGCCACAGGCTCGTTGGATTTGATCCGGTCGCGCAGGAATTCGTAGGTCGTCGTCATCTAGTGGTACGGCCTCACCATGTCGGGTTCACCAGTCGAGCGGCTCGACGAACAACCTGATGGTTCCGCCACATGTCAAACCGACCGCAAAGGCCTCGTCGTCGCTATAGCCGAAGGTAATGATCCGCGGCACGGCCTCGCCGTTGAGGATCGCCAGTGCCTCACTGACCACTGCACCTTCGACGCATCCACCACTGACGGATCCGGCCACCTCGCCGTCACCATTGACAGCCATTGCCGCGCCGGGCTCGCGCGGGCCCGAGCCTTCGATATCGACAACCCTGGCGATCGCCACGCTCTTGCCGGCGCTGCGCCAGCGATCGATGTCGTCGAGCAGTTCGCGCATCACGACCTCCTTGTCGAGGCACCGGCGATCACGCTGGCCAGTTCTTCCATTGCTGCGAGTGAATGACCTTCCACGAAATGATCAACATACGGCAACGCGGCGGCCATCCCACGAGCGAGCGGTGCGTAGCCAGGTGTGACCTTCAACGGGTTGACCCAGATCAGGTCATAGGTCACCCGTTGAAGGCGGCACATCTGCTCGCCGAGCACGGCGGGATCGCCGCGATCCCACCCATCACTGAGGATGACCACGATCGCACCGCGGGCCATGCCGCGCACACCCCACTCGTCGTTGAACCGGCGCAGGCACTCGCCCAGTCGCGTTCCACCGCTCCAGTCGCGCACGCGCTCGCTGGCTTGGCGCAACGCTTGGTCGGGATCGCGGCTGTTCAACTCCTTGGTCACGCGTGTCAGCCGGGTGCCCAGCGAGAACGCCTCGACGCGTTGGCGACCGGCGACCGCCGCGTGAACGAACCGCAGCATTGCTCGTGCATACGGTTCCATCGAGCCGCTGACGTCGAGCAGCAGCACCAATCTGCGGAGGCGATCTCCGGGCTCACGCCAATAGCGGCGGATCGGCTCGCCACCCGCTCCGATAGCGCTTCGCAGTGTTGCTCGCAGGTCCGGGCGTGACCCGCGTGATGCCGAACGATATCGGTACGATCGGCGCGGTGGGCCGGCGAATTGCAGGCGGCTCATCAACTGCTGGGCCAACTCCAGTTCGGCGTCGTCGTAGGCACCGAAGTCTTTGTCGCGAAGCACCTCGACCGAGGAGAATCGCAACGTCAGTGTTGGGTCGTCGTTGGGCTCGCCGGCCTCGTCCGGCGCATCGCCATCGTCGTCGTCGGTGGCCAACGTGATGCGGATGACCTCTTGCTCGTCGTCGACCCCGAGCGATTCGGCATGCTCCCAGAAGACGGCAAAGGCCCGATCGAACACAGCGAGATCTTCTGGTTGGTGTACGAGCGTTGCACGCGCCGCCCAGTAGACACCGTCTCGTTCGGCAATGCCCACCCGGCCGAGCGCCTCGACGAACATCAGCACGCTGCCGATCGGAACTCGCAGCGATGCTCCGCGCAAGACTCGGGCGAAGCTCACCGCCATTCGCTCCGCAGGCGTGGCATCGCGCTCGCCCGCCCTCACGCGGCCCGTCTGGATGTCGACAGGACTCAAGGTTGTTGCATACCCCGCTCGAATGCCTGCTTGACCATGTTGGCAATGCCGTGCTGACGGGCGCGTTCTTGGTCCTCGCGGTACTTCAGCACTGTACCGAGCGTGGTTTCGACCGTGGCCTCGTCGAGTTCGGTCACGCCGAGTGCCCCGAGGGCCAGGGCCCAGTCGATGGTTTCGGCAACACCCGGGGGTTTGTACATGTTGAGCCCGCGCATCGCCTCGACGGCGGCAGCAACCTGGCGTGCCAGTGGCTCGATCACATTCGGAACCCGCATGCGCACGATCTTCACTTCACGTTCGAAATCCGGATGCTCGACCCAGTGATACAAGCAGCGGCGCTTCAGCGCGTCGTGCACATCTCGTGTTCGGTTGGATGTGAGCACCACGATCGGCGGGCGGGTGGTGGTGAACTTCCCGAGCTCAGGGATCGTTATCTGGTAGTCCGACAGCATTTCCAGCAGGTAGGCCTCGAACTCGTCGTCGGCGCGGTCGATTTCGTCGATCAACAGCACCGGCGGTACATCGCCGCGGTGGTCGATCGCTTGCAACAACGCTCGCTTCAGCAGGAACCGCTCGTTGTAGAGCTGCTCCTCCAGCGCCCCCGTGCCCACGCCGCGAGCTTCTCCGCTGGCCTCGGCAGCACGAAGGTGCAGTAGCTGACGCGAGTAGTCCCAGTCGTAGACGGCCTGCGCGGCATCGATGCCCTCGTAGCACTGCAGACGGATCAAGTCGCCGCCAGTCCATCTGCTGATCACTTTGGCAACTTCGGTCTTGCCGACTCCGGCCTCGCCTTCGAGCAACAACGGGCGTTTGAGGGCGAGTGCCAAGAACACCGATGTGGCCAGCCCGTCGTCGGGCAGGTATCCGTGCAGGCTGAGCGCTTGCGAGACTTCGGCGGGTGACGCGGGATTCACAGTGGGGGTGACAGCCATTGTTCGACAGGCTAGAGCCGATGCAATGCTGAGTACGTGGTACACCGCTTCACCGTGCACGCGCCGAATGTGGGCCAAGTCTCCTTGTTCACCCACAGTTGTCACACACTGACCGTTTTGGAGACGCTCATGGCGCGGCAGCCCGGGGAAGCGATATGGCTGGCCAACACTCCGGCGGATGATGGCGACAGGTACTGGTTCGTCGCCGATGGCATGGGGCCACTGCTCGACCCCGACGCGATGGATGTGGTGATGACGCCAGATGGTCCGCGCAGCGTGGTGCGCTCGAGCTGGCCGAAGCAAGCGCCTCTCGGCAGCCTGCACGATGATCCGATCGTCTACGAGCTGCACGTGCGCGGCTTCGCAACGACGTTCGCCGGTTGCATCGAGCATCTGGCCTACCTCGCCGATCTTGGCATCAATGTGATCGAGATCATGCCGGTGCATCCGTTCGACGCGAACGACAACTACTGGGGATACATGCCTCTCGTGTGGGGTGCCGTGCATCGGCCGTATGCCGCGGGTGACGACGCACCGGCGGAACTGGCGTCACTGGTCGAGGCTGCCCACTCGCACGGAATCGAGGTGTGGCTCGACGTGGTCTTCAACCACACCGGCGAGGGCGATCCGACCAAGCCGACGTTGTCATTGCGCGGTCTCGATGAGGCGAACGCCTATTTGCACCGAGCCGACGGCACCTACAACGACGAGAGCGGCTGCGGCAATGTGTCGAACCCCGCTGACCTGAACATCCAACAGTTGGTTCTGACGGCACTCGACCGGTTCGCCGATCTCGGGATCGACGGCTTTCGGTTCGATCTGGCGTCACTGCTCACCCGCGACGGAGGCGGCTTGGTTGATCGAATCACAGCCTGGGGGACGCAGCGCGGTGTGCGGCTGATCGCCGAAGCGTGGGACCTCGCTGCGTACCAAGTAGGCGAGTGGTCGGCACCGTGGTTGCAGTGGAACGATCGATTCCGTGACGACATCCGCGGTTTCGTCCGTGGCGAGCCAGGCAAGGTCGAGGCAGCGATCCAACGCGTGCAGGGAAGCCCTGACCTGTTCCATGCCGCACCCGGAAGCAGCGTGAACTTTCTCACCGCTCACGATGGTCTGACGATGCACGACCTGACGGTGTTGACCAGCGATCACCATCATTCTTGGGATTGTGGAGCCGAGTTGCGGCTGCAGCAACTGAAGAACTATTTCACCATGCTGGTGCTGTCGGCCGGCACGCCAATGTTCGTGATGGGCGACGAGTTCGGGCGGACCCAGCAGGG
>JAYTZE010000030.1:0-4541 GCA_043742385.1 Ilumatobacteraceae bacterium | reverse complement strand
CCGACAGCACCGCCGTCGCGTACTGCTCCCCGGTGGCCGGATTGACCACTGCCGTCGTGCGCCCATCGGCTGCGTCGACGTACTGACCGTTGATGAAGTTCTGGAACGCCTTCATGCTCTGTATCCCCTTGTGGTGCGCTCGCCTCGTTGCGAACGGTGGCCGATCTTGACCTATCCGATTACTGGACGCAACACGAACTTGCTTTCAGTGCGAGCTACGCCGCCCTCGGCTTTCAACCACCGAATGAACCCATCCAGGCCCTCCGCACCGACGCAGTCGACGATCACGGTGTAGTCGGCCGGACCCGTCACGTACAGCGCCAATTCGACCTCGTCACGTTCGGCGAGCCGACCCTCGAACTCGGCCGGGTCCCCGCCGGCGGGCAGGCTGACGTCGATCACCGCACGCACATCGCGGCCAAGGGCGCCGGGGTCGATGCTGGCCCGATATCCACGAATGACGCCCGCTGCCTCGAGGCGCCTGACCCGATCGGCGACCGAACTCGGCGCCATGTGCACCGAATCGGCCAGCTCGCGCCAGCTGATTCGACCGTCATACTGCAGGAGTCCGATGATTCGATGGTCAATGCTGTCTAGAACCAAATTTTTGTCGGGCATCAATGCACTCTACCGCAGATTTGGTTGTTGATCAACGGTGTCATCCGGCGCAGGATTCGACCCATGACCTCACCCGTGATTCGAACCGTTGGCGTGCCCAAGGAGATCAAGAACAACGAGTACCGGGTGGCGATGACCCCGGACGGCGTGCGCGAGTTCGAGCGGCTCGGGATCAAGGTGTTCGTCGAAACCGGCGCCGGTGTTGGAGCCAGCTTCAGTGACACCGACTACCGCTCCGCAGGTGCCCAGATCGTGCCGACCGCCGCCGATGCGTGGTCGCAGAGCATGGTCGTGAAGGTGAAGGAGCCCAAGCCTGAGGAATTCGGGTTCCTGCGCGCCGACCTGACCCTGTTCACATATCTGCACCTCGCCGCCTATCCAGTTGTGGCGGGGGCGTTGATCGAGACGCGTTGTACGGGACTGGCGTACGAAACGGTGCAACTCGACAACGGCGCACTTCCCCTGTTGGCGCCGATGAGCGAGGTCGCCGGGCGCCTCGCCCCGCAGATCGGTGCTCACTATCTCGAGCGCCACAACGGCGGACGGGGCGTGCTGATGGGCGGAGCACCCGGTGTACAGCCGGCGAAGGTTGTGGTGCTCGGCGCCGGCAACGTCGGCTGGAACTCGGCGTGGATCGCCGCTGGCATGGAAGCAGAGGTCGTTCTGTTCGACAAGAACCTCGACAGGCTTCGTTGGGTCGACCAGATCAACAAAGGGCGGATCGTCACGTTGGCTTCGAACCGCGGCGCGCTCGAGCGTAACATCGCCGACGCCGATCTGGTGATCGGCGCGATTCTGGTCGCTGGCGGACGGGCGCCAGTTGTTGTCACCGAAGACATGGTGCGCACGATGAAGCCCGGCGCGGTGATCGTTGATGTCGCCATCGACCAGGGTGGGTGCATCGAGACCATCCATGAGACGACTCACAATGAGCCGGTCTACGAGTTGCACGGCGTGCTGCACTACGGCGTTGGCAACATGCCCGGCGCGGTTCCGCACACCAGCACCTACGCGCTGACCAACGCAACCCTTCCCTACCAGCTCGAGGTCGCCATCCATGGTGCCGCGGGTGGCTGTCGACGCGACCCGGCTCTGTCGCACGGACTCAACACCTATGCCGGACAGGTCACCAACGGGCCCGTAGCCGAATTCCTCGGCACGCCATTCATCGAGCCGCTCGCTGCGTTGAACTGAGTCGTTCCGACATAGCGTTCCCGCATGGCAACGCTTGCTTCAGAACTCGACCTGCCGGAGATCGCCCTCGCCGACGGCGCCTTCGAGCAGCGTCGCTCCGTGCGCCTATCGCTCGCCACCGATCACTGGCTCGTTCGCAATCTGTTCGGATACGAGGTGCTGCGGTACGAGGACGCCACAGCGGTGCTGCGCGACAAACGCTGGCACAGCGCAACCAGCAGAATCCCTGAGTTGATGGGGATCACCAACCCCGCGTTCCTCGAGCGCCAACAGGTCAGCATCCTGTCCGCCGAGGGTGACGTGCACACCAGGTTGCGCCGCCTCGTCGCGCCGGCATTTTCGCCGCGGGCAGCCGATCGCCTTCGCCCGTTCATGCGCGAGGTGGTGAACGGATTGATCGACGACGTGGCCGACGCCGGACAAGCTGATTTCACCACCGACATCTGCGAGCCGTACCCCATTCCCATCATCTGCGAGCTCCTGGGTGCACCGAAGAAGGACTGGCAACTGTTCAGCCGCTTGGCCAGCGAAATCTTGGAGATCTTCTCGACCGATGTGGTCGACAAGCTCGACGTGATCATGAAGGCGCAAGAAGAGCTCGGCGATTACAGCCGCGGCCTCATCGCCGAACGGCGTGACAAGCCGGCCGACGATTTGTTGACCGACCTCATCGCAGCGGAGGAGGCCGGCGACAAGCTGAGCAACGACGAGTTGGTGATGATGGTCAACGCAGTCATCGTCGGCGGTACCGACACGACGCGCAATCAATTGGGCTGCGCTGTGGCCGTGTTCGCCGATCATCCTGATCAGTGGGCGTTGCTTGCCGAGCAACCCGAGTTGGCGCCGCGCGCGGTCGAGGAATCGATGCGATACTTCGGTGCGGTGCGCGGTACGGCTCGCTTCGCAAGTTGCGACATCGAGTACCGCGACGTCGTGTTCCCCGCCGGCACGTTCATCGCGATTGGATTGGCCGACGCCAACCGGGACCCTGCTGTTTTCACCGAACCAGGGGCCTTCGACATCACCTCCGAAGCGTCAAGCCAGCCGCAACTGACCTTCGGTTCCGGCATCCACTACTGCCTCGGTGCTGCGCTGGCACGAGCCGAACTGCAGGAGGCTCTGCCACTGCTCGCACAACGCATGCCGAAACTCGCGATCGACGGTGACATCACATGGAAGCCTGATGGCGTCGGCATCTTCGGCCCGGCACATATGCCCATCACCTTCGCGTGAGCCGGTACGCCTTCGGCGTGCCGTCTTACCCGCGGTTCAACATGCCGTACGAGTGCGTCGGCTTCAAGGAGACGACCACACGCTTGTCGGCCACCATCGCCATGCGGTAGTCGTCCCAGTCGGGATGCTCACCGGCGAGTGATCGGTAGTAGTCGACCAGTGCATCGACTCCCGGATCATCGGTCTTGGTAGCAACCGCTGTCATCTCGGCGTCCCCCTCGATCACGACGTAGCCCCAGAAGTCTTCCTGCGTGACATACAACGACGCCTGGGGATTGCGCTCGAGGTTGACGTACTTGGCGCGGCCGGCAGTGATCGAGATCTTGACCACGCCGTCGACGATCCCATAGGTGATGTTGGACAGCTGCGGGCGTCCATCTCGCTTCTGGGTGGCCAGCACCCCGTTCTTGCGAGCGCCGGCAAACTCCAAAGCTTCAGAGATTTCCATGCCAACGATAACGCTCTGCCCCGGTCTGGTGTTCCCGACGTACGATTGGTGGATCGGGGTCACAGGCAGGCGCGCTCTGGGCTGGTCTCCTGTGGTGGTCGTGCGACGTCGCGGCGATCGACGAATCAACCGGCTACCAGGAGCGCGGCGAGTTTTTCGAGCCCGGCCACGCGACTGCCTTTGACGAGTACGGCGTCGTCGCCGGAGACTGAGCCCAGAGCCGCCGTCGCGTCTGCCGACGGCTGCACGCCGTAGAGATCGGTGCCTATGGAGATCAACTCGACGTTGCGTTCGGCGGCATAGCGGGCGATTGCTCGATGCTCTGCTGCAGCGTCGCTGATCTCGGCCATCACGCCGAGAATCGCCACCCGGCGCTTCGCCGGAAGATCGACGAGCGCGTCGATGGCGGCGCGCATCGAGGTGGGATTGGCGTTGTACGAATCGTTCAAGATGATCGCGCCCGATCGGGCCCGTTCAACCTGCATGCGCATGGCTGTCAGACCCACGCTCGACAGCGCTGCGGCACCGGCAACCACGTCGCCGTCGACCGCTCCGACACACGCCAACGCGGCCGCAGCATTTGACACCATGTGTCTACCGCTGATCGCCAAACGCACATCTGCCCGACCCCACGGGGTGTCGACGACGAACGACGGCCGAGCAAGTTCGTCGAGCACAACCCGATGCACACGAACATCTGCGTCACTCGACTCGCCAAAGTAGAGACACCTCGCCGACGTCAGTCCGCTCATCGACCGCACGTGGTGATCGTCGGCGTTCAGAACCGCGACCCCGTCTGCGGGCAGTGCCTCGATCAGTTCTCCCTTGGCCCTGGCAACTCCGCCGATTCCGCCAACTCGGTCGCTGTGCGCCTCGGCCACACGAGTGACGACCCCTATCTGCGGTGAAGCAATCCGACACAGCGCAGCAATTTCACCGAACCCGCGCATGCCCATTTCGAGAACCAACACCTCGGTGTCGTCAGGGGTATTGAGGATTGTGGTGGGCAAGCCCTGTTCGTTGTTGAAGCTGCGTTCATTTGCGTTCG
>JAYTZE010000029.1:0-2240 GCA_043742385.1 Ilumatobacteraceae bacterium | reverse complement strand
AACTGTTCGACTGGAACGCCGATGTTGCCGTGGTGTGCGGTACCAATGGCGTCGAGCACGAGCGCGTCGCACTGCGCCGATTTGCCCGCGTGTACGGCATGGTCGTTCAGCTGCCCGCTCAGTTCGAGAAAGTGGGCGAGGTCACGGCGCTGTGCGCTCCGACGAACGCGCTCCTCGATGTCGGTCGCTACCCGTCGGGTGTCGACGACACCGCGGCGGAACTCGCGACCTTGATCGATGGGTCGCCGCGACTGTTGTCGGAAGCCGACGACGACGTGATGACGAAGAAGTACGGCAAGTTGCTGGTCAACCTCGGCAATGTTGCTGACGCTGCGTGCGGAATCACCGGTCGCGGAGCCGGCGTCGTCGCAGCGGCGATCGAAGAGGGCCGACACGTCTACCAAGCCTCAGGTATCCGTTGGGAGCAGACCCCTGACCGAGTCGAGCGCTACAAAGTGCGGGCGGCGACAATGCACTTCGACATCCCGGCCGGCGACACCTTCATCGGTGGTTCGACATGGCAGAGCCTGGTCAAAGGTGCATCGACGCTCGAGACCGATTTCTTCAACGGCGAGATCCTCATGCTCGGGCGATTGCACGACGTACCCACGCCGACCAACGAATTTTTACAGCGCTACGCGGCGCGCCTGCTCCGCGGTGAGGTGGAGGCCGGGTCCGTCACCCCGGCCGAACTCGACGCCGAGTGGCAGGAATCGCGCAACTAGAGCGGCACTCAGCGGAACTGGCGGAAGCAGGTGCGGATGTCGTCGACAAACAACTCGGGCTGCTCGAACGCGGCGAAGTGGCCGCCCTTTGGCTGCTCGGACCAGTGAACGATGTTGGGATAGTCGGCGTCCATCCAGGCGCGCACCGGCGCAACGATCTCCTTCGGATACACGGTGACACCAACCGGTACAGACAACTGCACCGGCCGGGCCTTGCCGAAACTCTCCCAATAGATGCGGGCGCTGCTGGTCGCGCTGTTGGTCGCCCAATAGAGCATCAGGTTGTCGAGCAGCTCGTCGCGATCGAGGATGTTCTCGGGATGGCCGTCGCAGTCGGTCCACGCCCAGAACTTCTCGAGGATCCAAGCAGCCTGCCCGGCCGGTGAATCGGCGAGACCGTACCCCACAGTCTGGGGGCGCGTGGCCTGCTGCTTGGAGTAGCCGGAATCCCATGTTTGGTAGTACTCGGCACCCTTGATCGCGCGCTGCTCTTCGGCGGTCGGTTCTCCCTCGACGCGCGGCCGAGTGCCCATGGCCAGCGTGATGTGGATGGCCGCGCAGTGGTCGACGTCTTGGGCGCCGAGCGAGCGGGTGACGGCCGAACCCCAGTCGCCTCCCTGGGCGAAGTAGCTGTCGTAGTCGAGCCGAGCCATCAGCACGGCCCATGCATCGGCAATACGTTCAACTCCCCAGCCCGTCGTGGTCGGTTTGCCGGAGAATCCGAAACCGGGCAATGAGGGACAGATCACGTGGAATGCGTCGCCGGCCTGCCCGCCATGTTGAGTGGGGTTGGTCAACGGTTCGATGACCTTGTGGAACTCGACGATCGAGCCTGGCCAACCATGAGTGATGACGATCGGTTTCGCGTCGGGGTGGGGCGAGCGCTGGTGGACGAAGTGAACGTCGAGTCCGTCGATGGTGGTGACGAACTGGTCGAAGCGGTTCAGTCGAGCCTCGCGCGCCCGCCAGTCGTACTCGTCGCCCCAGTAGCGGCACATGTCCTGGATCCAGGCCAGGGGAACGCCCTGGCTCCAGTCGGCGACCGGCTCGGTCTCCGGCCACCGGGTGTGGCTGAGGCGTTGACGCAGATCAGCGAGTACCTCGTCGGGCACGTCGATGTGAAACGGACGGACTGCGGTGTCGGCGGACATGACGCCGACCATATCCGTCGCAACTTCAGGCCAACGGCTTGGCGTAGACCGCCTCGTAGGCCCGGAGCTCGAAGCCCAACTTGGTGTAGAGCTGGAAGGCGCCGCCGGAATTCTCCGTATCGACGCCCAGCGCAGCCTCGGTCATTCCGCGTGCCTTCAATCCGCGCAGGCTGCTGGCCAGCAGAGCCCCGGCAATCCCCTTGTTGCGCCACTGGGCATGGGTCGAGATGTACTCCGTGTAACCGCGCAGGTAGCCCACTTCGGTGTTCTCCTCGGCGTTGATGAAGCTCTTGACCTGTCCGACCACGGTGTCGCCGACCCACGCGATCTTCCACATCGACTCGTCGCGCATCGGATCGTCCAC
>JAYTZE010000028.1:0-4553 GCA_043742385.1 Ilumatobacteraceae bacterium | reverse complement strand
CGAGAACTACTTCCTGCTGCCGCGTGTCACGGCGCGCACGATGGATCTGCATCCGGCGATTGCCTTTGGCTCGGCTGTTGCCGGCGGAGCTGTGCTGGGCGCGGTCGGCGCGGTCTTGGCGATTCCCGCCGCGGCCATGGCCCAAGCCGTGCTCAGCAACGCCGGCGAACGCCACGAGGTGATCGACAGCCAGCTCACGAGCATGCGGCCCGGCAAGCACCTGCCACGCCTGTCGCGGCGACGCAAGGCCGGGCCGGGCGCCCCAGATGGCGATCCCTGAGGCGTTCGCACCCGTCGCCATCACGCGCCGCAGCGGGTGCGACGAGTCCGTTCATTTCGGGGCGGTTGTCGGCCTGTCGGCGAACGGTGACGTCGAGTTTGCGGTTGGCGATCCGACGACCGCGATCTATCCGCGATCGTCGAACAAGCCGATGCAGGCGGTTGCGATGGTGCGCGCCGGGTTGCAGTTGCCGGCCGACCTGCTGGCGCTCGTCTGTGCCAGCCACGATGGTACGCCTGCGCATCTCGAAGCCGCATTGCGGATCCTGGCGACGGCTGGCCTCGACGAACGGTCATTGGCAAACACCCCCGACCTTCCTCTCGACGATGTTGCCGCCGAGGTCGTGCTGCGTCGTGGTGGCGGCCGTACAGCGTTGCAGATGAACTGCAGTGGCAAGCACAGCGGGATGCTGGTCACCAGCGCGATAAATGGTTGGCCGGTCGATGCCTCCTATCTGTCGCCCGAACACCCGCTGCAACGAGACATCACCGCCACGATCGACAATCTGACTGGCGAACATCACAGCCACGTCGGCACCGACGGTTGCGGATCACCGGCGCATGTGATCTCACTGCTGGGATTGGCACGCGGCTTTCGCTCGATCGCAACGGGCGAGGCGGACAGCGCCGGTGACGCCGTCTATCACGCCATGACTGCGCATCCAGAAATGGTCGGCGGCGCCGATCGCGATGTCACCCACTTCATGCGACACGTGCCTGGCCTGATGGCCAAAGATGGCGCCGACGGTGTGTTCGCCGCAGCGCTGCCGGACGGTCGCGCTGTGGCCGTGAAGATCGCCGACGGCGCCAATCGGGCACGCCCGCCGGTGATGCTCGCCGCGCTACGCGCCTTGAACATCGACACGTCTGACGTTGAGCCGTTGGTTGCCGAGTTCATCCTGGGTCACGGGCAGCATGTGGGCGAGGTGCGGGCCATCGCGCCGTAAGGTGACGAGATGACCGGGATTCCGTTCGTCACCCTCGACGAACCGCGTTATGGCGCGGCGGTGCCGGTTTCGCCACTGGTCCGCCGGGTGATCGCCAACAATCCGTCGAAGTACACCTATCGCGGCACCGGCACGTACATCGTCGGCCATGGCGACGTCGCGGTCATCGATCCCGGCCCAATCCTCGACGAGCACCGCGATGCACTTGTGGCTGCACTCGATGGTGCCCGAGTGCGTGCGATCCTGGTCACGCATTGTCACTCTGATCACTCACCACTTGCGGCGTGGTTACGTGAGGAGACCGGCGCACCCACCATTGCCTTCGGCCCGCATGGCAGCGTTGAGGTCGACCCCGACATGGACCCAGAGGTCAACGCGGCCATCGAGGACGGCGTGACCTTGGAGGAGACCACCGACACCGACTTCGATCCCGACGTGCGCGTGGGCGATGGCGAGGTTGCCGCGATGGGTGTCGGTTGGACGATGCGTGCCGTGCACACGCCGGGACATACATCGAATCACATGTGTTACGCGCTCGATGAGGAACACGCGCTGTTCACCGGCGATCACGTCATGGGGTGGAGCACCACCGTGGTGTCGCCACCCGACGGCGACATGCGCGCCTACATCGACTCGCTGCGCAAGGTGATAGCGCGCGACGACGCGACACTGTGGCCCACCCATGGTGCACCGGTGACATCGCCGCAACCATTCCTGCAGGCCTTCCTCGAGCATCGGCTGCTTCGCGAAGCGCAGGTTCTCGCTGCGGTTCGATCCGGTGTGGCCGACATCGAGGCGATGGTGAAGTTGATGTACGCCGATGTGCGCGAGGAGCTACACAAAGCGGCAGCGCGCAGTGTGCTGTCTCACCTGATGAAGCTCGTCGACGATGGAGCAGTCACGCATATTGGTCGAGGATGGTCGACTCGGTGATCCGGTCGAGGGTCTCTTTCACTGCGGCGGCCAACGACCTGTCCATGCCCTCGACTTCGGCGATCTCGGCAGCACTCGCCCGCTGCAGCTTGGCGAGATCACCAAAGTGGTCGACGATTGCGTTGGCAAGCTGCGGGGTGATCCGCGGCACTCGGGTGAGCATGCGCACGCCACGCGGCGATGCCGGGGAGTCGCCGTCGAGGCCGTGGCCGGCCCAGTTGTCGGCGATCCGTGGGTAGTCGGCCAAGACCAGTTCGAGCTCGTGGTTGATCTCGCCGTTGACCTCGTCGACCTGCAATCGCAGGAGCCGCGCGTCGACGCCCAACTCGACGATCATCGTCTCGATCTCGGCGGAAATTCGCCGCACCATCTCGCCGCGCTGAACCACCGAGGCGACATCGCGAACGGTGGCGACATCTTCCACCTCGAGCGCGGTGAGATTTGCCAAGGTGTCGTCGAGGCGGACCTTGTAGCGCTCGAGCGTCTGCAGCGCCTGGTTGGCGCGATCCAACAGACGGCTGATGTCTTGCAGTTGGTGCCGCATGCCTCCGGCGTACACGCTGATGACACCCATCTCCTCACTGACGCTGACCACCGGCACCGGGATCGACCGGGCGACCCGCTCGGCAGTGCGGTGTCTGGTGCCGGTCTCGGTGGTCGGCACCGTTGGATCGGGCACGAGATGGACGTTGGCTCGTGCCAATCGCTGGCCGTGCGAACCGAGGATGATCGCGCCGTCCATCTTGGCGAGCTCACTGAGTCGCTGGGGGCTGAACGGGGCATCGAGCATGAATCCTCCGCTGCAGATCGCCAGCACGTCGGGCCCGTCACCGAGAATGAGCAGCGCACCCGTCTTGGCCCGGACGATGCGTTCGATCCCGTCGCGCAGCGGGGTGCCAGGGGCCACCAGCGCCAGCGCCTCGTGCATGGCGTCGGTGGGAGGCCGGGAGCTCGTCATGGAGGGATTCTACTTGCAGCGGATGTCGTGCAATCCCACAGCGCGCAAAGCCTCGGCGAGCGTTGCGACGCGGACGAGCGAGATGCCGTCGACGCCGTTGGCAGAGTTGGCCGGCACGATCGCCCTGCTGAAGCCGAGCCGCGCTGCCTCGGCGAGACGCCGCGATGCGTGAGCAACCTGGCGCAACTCGCCGGCCAATCCGATCTCGCCGAACGAAATGACGTCGGCTGGCAGAGGATGATCGGCCAGGGCACTGACGATGGCAAGACACATGGGTAAGTCGCTGCCGGGTTCGATCAGCCGTACACCGCCGACGGCCGAGGCGAATACTTCGTGCTGGCCCATTGGCAACCTGGCCCGGCGTTCGAGCACGGCCAGCAACAGCGCCAATCGGCCAGGGTCGAGCCCCTGCGCACTGCGCCGAGGTGGCACGCCAGAGGTGACCTTGTTGGTCAGGGCCTGAACCTCGACCAACAATGGGCGGTGACCCTCGAGCGTTGGCGTGACTGCGGAGCCGGCGACACCTGTGCGTCGGTCGGTGAGGAACAGACTGCTGGCATCGGGCACACCGACTAGGCCGTGTTCGACCATCTCGAACACGCCCAGTTCGTTGGTGGAGCCGAAACGGTGTTTCACCGCGCGCAGCATGCGCAGGGCATGATGCCGGTCGCCTTCGAAGCTGAGCACGGTATCGACGACGTGTTCGAGCACGCGCGGCCCGGCGAGGCCGCCGTCTTTGGTGACGTGACCGACGAGCACCATGGGTATAGCGCGTTGCTTGGCCTCGGCCACAAGGCGGTGGGTGCAGCCGCGAACCTGCACAACGCTGCCGGGCGCCGAGCCGAGGTCGGGGTCGGCGATCGACTGGATGCTGTCGATGATGACGAGGTCTGGCTGCACGGTGTCGAGCGCCGCCACGACGTGGGGTAGCGACGTCTCGGCCAGCAACCACAGATTGGGACCGATTGCCCCGAGCCGTTCGGCGCGTAGTCGCACCTGTTGCGCGCTCTCCTCTCCGCTGACGTACAACGTTCGGGCGGGCCACGTCGCGGCCAGTTGCAACAGCAGCGTGCTCTTGCCGATGCCCGGCTCGCCACCCAGCAATGTGACGGCACCGGGGACGAGGCCGCCGCCGAGCACACGATCGAGCTCGTCGATGCCCGTCGACCGAGGACCACCGATCAGGGTGTCGACCTCGGCGATCGGCATGGCCGTGGCGGTCGACGTCGCAGCGATGAGCATGGCGATATCTGGGTCGGGACCCTCTAAATCTTCGACCATTGAATTCCATGCTTCGCAGGACGGGCAGCGGCCGGCCCACTTTGGATAGGCATTGGCGCACGCGCCGCAGCGGTAGACGAGACGGAGTTTCGACATGTTGGCTGCACCCTAGAGAAGGGGTGTTACAGGACCCTTGGGCTGCGGTGATTGGAGCG
>JAYTZE010000027.1:0-19929 GCA_043742385.1 Ilumatobacteraceae bacterium | reverse complement strand
GCCAGCGCCAGCGAACTGGAGGCAGCGTTCGACGCAGTGGGAGTCACCAACGCCCGCCGCTGGGCCCAAGAGGTCGACGAGTACCGGCCGTATCCGAGTGGTCGCCAAGCTGCGTCAGGAGCTTGGCAAGTACAACATTGCGCCTGACATCCTCGAGCTCATCATCTCAACCTTGGCGTTCTGATGGCTACGAGCATGCGATCAGACTCGCGACGCATCGACGTGGTCGACACAGCGACGATCCTGCGGCGAGCCATGTTGGCCTTGGCCGCTGCCGGGGTCGTCGCAACGACCCTCGAACTGGCCACGCTCCGGCACTGGACCACCACGACGCAGATCATCCCCTGGATTGTGCTCGCGGTGCTGGGTGTTGGCATCGTGGCCATGGCTCTGGGTGCGAGTCCACGGGTCATCCGCGTTGTGCGTCTGATCGCATGCCTGGCGATCGTCGGCGGGCTATACGGGCTCTTCACGCACGTGCAGTCCAACTACCACGCTGCAATCCTCGACTACAACTTCACCGATCGTTGGCCGGACATGTCGCTCGCCGCCAAGCTTTGGGCGGCCGGTACGGGCGAGGTCGGGCCGTCGCCGGTCATGGCACCCGCCGTGCTGTCGCAGTGTGCCGTCTGCCTCGCGCTCTGCACGTTGCGACATCCGCGACGGGCTCCCTCGACGTCGATCGAAGCCAGTTGACGCAGGTCAGGTTTGAGCCCATCAGAGGGTCTGCTGGCCGCCCGGGGTGTACGAAAACACTCCGATGCGCTTCAGCGAACTCCGAAACTGCCACTCGGCGCTCGTGCTTCGTCGTCTGTGTCAGCTCTCAGAGCGACGGTCATTCTATGAGCTGACATGGAAGTCCCCGGCCATATCTGCGGTCATGCACTGGTTCACTGTGCAGCGTTCAGTGGTCCCGGCGGCCTGGCTGGATGGTGCGTTGGAGGCGGGTTGTGATTTTTGTCGAGGTCAGGGTCGGAGGACGCGAGCCAGATGACGAGTTGTAGACCTCGTAGGTATCAGTTCGATACCGCTCTGAGCCGAACTATGCCCCTCTATCTCACCTTGCTGCGGAACTCAATGGGTCAGCGCAGGGGTAAGGTCACAGGGCGTGGAAACTCCTCCTGCGACACCATCCGGCTGGTATCGCGACCCACAGGGACGATTCGAGTACCGGTACTTCAACGGAGTGCGGTGGACATCGGACGTCGCCATCAATGGCCAGCGATACGTCGACGCACCTGCTGACCAATTCAGGCCACAGATCGAGCCGAAGGGCCCTCGCGGCATGGCCGTCGCCTCGTTCGTCACCGCTCTCTCAGCCGTCGCAGTCGGTTGGATCCCGTTCATCTTCGTGATCGCCGCTGGCGCCGCACTCGCCGCTGTTGTGTTCGGCATCATTGGCCTCAAGACCGCTCGCCGCCACGACGGATACGGAACCGGGTTTGCCAGCGCCGGGCTGGCATTGTCGCCAGTTGCCCTCGCCGTGTGCGTGGGAGGCTTCTTCTTCACCAAGGCCCTCGTACGTGAGCTCCGCGACTTCGTCGAGCCGGGTCCGCACGAGTTGGTGGTCGATCAGCCTTGTTTGCTCGACGACGGACGAGCGACGCTGCACGGCACGATCACCAATCTCGACGACCACAATCGCACCTACCGCATCGTCGTCGACTTCAGCAATGACGACGAGACGAAATCGGTGACTGTCGCAGTCGCCGATGTCGGCCCGGGCGACCAGGCCGAATGGTCCTCGTCTGCTGAAATCGGCGGCACGTCTGCCGAGTGCACCGTCACCGACGTCTTCGGACCGTTGCCCTTCGACATTGACCCGGAAAACTGATCACGGCGTCGACGCCGTCGCCGCGATCCACGACTCGTACATTCTCGAGTAGGCGCCACCCGCCAACACCAGTTCGGCATGCGGACCATCTTCAACGAGCTGACCATGTTCCAGCACCATCACGCGATCAGCGCGAGCCGCCGTCGACAGCCTGTGAGCGATTGCGATCGTCGTGCGCCCTGCGGCGAGTTTCTCGAGTGCTCGACCAATTCGTACCTCGGTGAGGGCGTCGACGGACGATGTCGCCTCGTCGAGCACCAGAACGTCGGGGTCGACGAGCGACGCCCTGACCAGCGCTACGAGCTGACGCTCGCCGGCCGACAGTTGCCCTCCGCGCTGCCCGACCTGGGTGAACAATCCATCGGGGAGGGTCTCGAGCCAATCACTGAGATCGAGATCGACGATTGCCTGCTCCAGGTCGGCGAGGCTCAGCAGCGGACGCGCAAATCCGAGGTTGGCGGCGATGGTGCCATCGAACAGGAATGGCTCCTGCGGCACAACGACCAGTCGCGTGCGCAACTCGTCGTTGGCCACCGCTGTCAGCGGCACGCCTCCGATGCGAACCGAGCCAATCGTTGGATCTGCGAACCTGGCGATCAACCGCCCGAGCGTGGTCTTGCCCGAGCCTGTTTCTCCGACCAGGGCAACCTGCTGTCCAGCGGGAATCTGCGCGGAGACCTCGACCAAGACAGGCGGCTCGTCGTCGTCACCTCTGCTGCGATAGCCGAACGTGACATTCTCGATGCTGACCCCAAGCATCCCTTGCGGCAGCGTGACCGGATGAGCGGGTTCAGGCGGGCCGATGGGATTGTCGAGCACGCCGAGCACGCGGCGAAGGCCGGCCACTGCGGTCTGCGTCTGGTCGAGCACTTCGGTGAACTCGGCAATCGGCTCGAGGAAGCGGTAGGTCAAGAAGATGAACCCGACCAACGCGCCCGAGGTCAGCCCGGCGGCCGGACCGCGCACGACCCCGACGCTGACGACGGCTGCCACGGTGAGCACGCTGAAGACCTCGCCCGACGGGAACAAGAACGCACCGATGGTGTTGGCGCGGATGAACGCATTCGATCGTTCGTGGCTGGATTGTTTGGTCAGTGTGGCGTAGTGAGCGCCCGCGTCGTAGGCATGCAGCGTTTCCGAACCGGAGACCACCTCGCTGACCGCAGTCAGTACCTCCGCATTGCGCGACCTGGCCTTGTCGTACGCGGTGGAGAGGTGGCGTTGCACGCTGCGAAGCACGATTGCCAACGGTGCGGCCGTGGCGAATGCCACGAGCGCCAGCACCCAGTCGTACGCCAACATCACGCCTGCCACCATCACCATCAACGTGCCGTCGAGCAACCATGCCAACGCACCCCACGAGAAGAACTGCGAGAGGGTCTCGACGTCGCTGGTAACACGGGCAACGAGGGCCCCCTTCCGCTCCTCGCTGTGATCCGCGAGGCTCAGTCGGTGGATGTGTTCGAACAACCGCACGCGCAACCCGTACAACGCCTCTTCGCTGCGCCGACCGAGGCGGGCAACGGCAGTGCGCTGGGCGACCGTGGCGATGAGGACGACGCCCAGACCGATCACGCCGAGTACGGCGATCGCGCCGACATCGACCTTGTCCTTCTGCAAGCCACGGTCGATCGCCTGCTGCACCAGAATCGGCACCACCACACGACCACCAGAGCCGACCATGGCAAGGGCAAAGGTCGCGCCGAACCCGCGCCGAAGTGCGGGCGCCGCATCGACGCCCTTGCCGATCATCTGCACGGCCGACCATCGGCTCAGGGGCTCTGTCACGGCAGCATCTCTGCCGACTGCTCGGCACGGTCGTGCTCGAACGCTTCCATCAATCGGCGATACTCCGGCACCGTGGTCAGCAACTGCTCGTGCCGACCGTGGGCAACCACCTGGCCATCGGCGAGGTACAGCACATCGTCTGCCAAGGCAATGGTCGACGGGCGCGAGGCCACGGCAACCACGGTCGTGCCGCGCAGGGTCTGGCGCAGATTGGCCAGCACC
The DNA here is from genome assembly GCA_043742385.1 of Ilumatobacteraceae bacterium. GTDB lineage: Bacteria > Actinomycetota > Acidimicrobiia > Acidimicrobiales > Ilumatobacteraceae > JAENVT01. The sequence goes on along the minus strand of JAYTZE010000027.1, from coordinate 16,085 downwards.
CTGGCCTCGGTCGCCGGATCGAGCGAGGAAGTCGTGTCGTCGAGAAGCAACGCAACCGGATTTCCGACCAGAGCCCTGGCCAGGGCAATGCGTTGGCGCTGCCCGCCGCTGAGGCCGACCCCCCGCTCGCCGACGATCGTGTCGAGCCCCTCGGCAAAATCCTCGACGAAGCTGGCTTCTGCGGCCATCAGCGCGGTCCAGATCTGATCGTCGCTGATCGGACGGCCCATCGACACGTTGTCGCGAACCGAACCTGCCAGAAGGAAAGGCTCCTGAAAGACCAGCACGCAGCCTTGCTGCGGCACGGTGATCGAGCCGTGATCGACGGCGATGAGACCAGCGATCAGATGTAGCAATGTGGTCTTGCCCGCACCCGTCGGACCGACCACGGCAACCGTGCGTCCACCGGGGATCACCGCGTCGACGCCACGCAACACGTCGCGGGTGCCGTCGTGGTTGAACATGACTCCCGACAACTCGATGCTGTTGTCGGCGTGCCGTCGCAAGGTGAGCGCGGGGTTGTCGAGCAGCGGTTGGTCGAGCAGTTCGCGGATGCGGTTCCACCCAGCGATCGAGTAGGGCAACTCCGATAACGCAAAGCCGATCAACCGCAGCGGGAACATCAGCAGCGTGAACAGGTAGATGAAACTAGTGAGTTCCCCGATGGTCATGTCGCCGCTGCGCACCCGATACGCCCCAGCAACCAGGAGCACGATGTTGATGATGGTCGGAACCCCATCGAGCAACGCCTCGAATGTGCTGCGCAGACGGATCGCTTCGAACCGTGCGTTGCGCAGACGCGAGGCGATCACCGAGAGGCGTTCGGTTTCGCGGCTCTCGGCTCCGAACGACTTGACGACAGTGACCCCGTCGAAGCTCTCGTGCACCGCCTCACTGAGCTTGCCGAGCTCGTCCTGCGCTGTGTCGTAAAATCGATCGACCCGGCGCTGGTAGTTGAGGTTGAGTCCGATCAGCAACGGAAACACCGCAACCGCTGCCATTCCCAACCAGATATCGGTGATCAACAACCACACCGCCGACAAAATCAGCATCAACACCACACTCGACGCGAACGGCAACGGATTGAGCACGTGGGTTGCGGCTTCGGCATCGACACCAGCACGCGTGATGACGTCGCCGGTGCGTTGTTGTCGATGCCAAGGCACCGGCTGCGCAACGACCCGGTCGATCACCTCGGCAGTCAATGACTCGGTGACGCGCCACGAGGTGCGTCCAGCAAACGTGCGTCGTCCGACAACTCCAACCGCGCGAACGACACCGACGGCGATCAGCAACCCAAGGATTGCGACGACGCGGCTCGCAGCCACGGTGCCGTCTTCGAATCTCGGGACGATGACCTTGTCGATGATGAGACGAACGACAACCGAAGAGAACACCGTGCACGCCGCGAACACTGCAGCGCATGCGACGGCCGTGAAGAACAAGCCCTTGTGATGGCGTAACAGCCCTCGAATCAGGCGGAATGCTTGCGTCGGTCGGCCGATGTCGGGTGGCACGATCGTGCCCTGTCCCTCATTGCCGCGCGCATCAGCCCCCTTCACGTGCATTGGTTCTATCAGAGCAATCCTCGATCCGCCCGGGAATATGCCATCAACAAGGTGACGCCGTAGCGTTGGGTACCGTGAATCAGTTCAACGTCGGCCTGGTGATCCTGCGCGTCGTATTCGGTCTGTTCCTTGCCTACCACGGCTACAACAAGTTCTTCGGCCCCGGCGGGATCGATGGCACGGCTCGCTGGTTCGGGGGAATCGGCATGCGCTGGCCGCGCTGGCAGGCCCGCCTCGCAGCCACCACCGAGATCGGTAGTGGGTTGATGATGGCACTTGGCCTGCTCACTCCGCTCGCCGCGGCTGGAATGATCGGCGTGATGACCGTGGCCATTGTCGTCGAGCATTGGAAGGTGGGTTTCTTCATCTTCAAACCCAATCAAGGTTGGGAGTACTGCGCATCGATCGCCATCACCGCCTTGGTCGTTGCCATGGTCGGGCCGGGGCGCTGGTCGGTCGACCACGGCATCGGCATCGATTGGCACGGCTGGACCGGAGCGGTCATCGCAGGGGTTGCCGGCGTCGGCGGCGCAGTGATCCAACTGGCCGTCTGCTACCGCCCGAACAAGGACACATGATCGACACCCCTGTTACACCCGAAACCGCACCCGCGCCGAGGCGATCGCGGCGCTGGGTACGCGCGCTACTGGCGTTGATCTGCGCCCTCATCGCGGCGATGTGGGTGTACGCCTTCATATTCGCCCCCGAACAGGGGGTCTACTTCGTCACCGACAAAACCTGGCGCACTTCCGCGGACCAGATCTGCGTGACCGCCGAGCGACAACGGGTGGCGCTCGCCGACACCACGCAGGGTTATATCTCCGTTCCCACGCGCGAACAGATGACCCAGCGTGCAGACATCGTCGACCGTGCCACCGACATCGTCGAAGGCATGATCACCGATCTCGAGGCCCTGCCCCTGGTCGGCGACGACAACCGCGAGCGTGTCACCATCTTCATCAAGTACTACCGCCAGATTGTCGAGGACCGCAGGGCTTACACGGCTCGACTGCGTGCCTTCGAACTCGAGATGTACCGGGAAACGCTGGTCAACGGTGGTCCGGTCACCAACGTCGTGATCGATTTCACCTCCGGCAACGCGATCCCCCACTGCTTGCCGCCCGGCGAACTGGGCGGCGACATCTGACCTACGACTCTGCGCGCACCCAGCCTGCGCCGTCGACGTAGCGGCGGATAATCGTGGCTGGTGCGCCGGCCGCGACGCAGAAGTCGGGGAGATCACCGGTGACCACCGAGTTGGCTCCGATCGTGACGTGACGACCGATCCGCGCACCCGGGAGTACCACGGTGCCGTAGCCCAGCCATGACCCGTCGCCGATCACCACCGGCCGCTCCGGCATCGTTTGTTGTGAGATCGGCCGCGTGAGGTCGTCGTAGCCGTGGTTCTGATCCGTGATGTACACGTTGTGACCCGTCCACACGTCGTCACCGATGTCGATCGACAGGTGGCCGACGATCCCGCTGTCCTTGCCGATCAGGCACCGATTGCCGATGCGCACAACGGAATCAGTGAGACATTGCTGACCTGGCAGCATTCCCGCAGACAGGGTGACATGCGGGCCGATCATCGTGCCGTTGCCAATTCGGATGTAGCGCTCGTTCAGGATCGTGTTGGCTGGGAAGCAGATGATGCTGTTGTGCCCGAACCTGCCGAATCGACGGCCGGCCTTGCTGCGCGGCCCGATGGCACCCAACCAACATATGCGCTGCCAGGTCGCCCGTACCAGCGCACCGCACAATTCGTAGGTTGCGCCGCGCAGCCGGTCACGCATCGCACGGCACGCTATCTGACCAGCTGTCGGGTGAAACCGCTCCCTGCGGGAAACCGGTTAGCATGGTCGCTCCAGCCGGTGGTGCCGTATGAAGCGCCATCAGGCGATGAGGAGTTGCCTTCGATGTCCAGTGCAGGCGATGCAGCAGTAGCTGCACTTCGTCACCCGATTGCTAAAGGATGGATCGTCCACGGCGTCACCGCCAGCGGTGCGATCTGCGGGATGCTCGGCATCATCGCTGTCTCCGACAAGCAACCGCGTGAAGCCGTGTTGTGGCTGGCCGTCGCGATGGTGCTCGACGGTGTCGATGGGCCCGCCGCCCGGGCATGGAAGGTGTGCGACCATGTGCCGGTCATCGACGGCTACACCCTCGATCTGATCGTCGATTTCGTCACCTGCATTGTTGTTCCGGTCATCTTCTTGCACCAATTCAACATGCTTCCCAACGGGGCGTCGCTGTACATCGGCGCATTCCTGCTGTTCATGTCGGCGCTGTGGATGTCGCGGACGAATCAGATGACCCACGACCATTGGTTCAACGGCTTCCCCTGCGAGTGGAACATGATCGTGCCGACGTTGTATCTGCTGCGCGCCAACCCGTGGTTCGCCACTGCTGCCTGTGTTGCCCTCTCGCTGACCCAACTGACCAATTGGAAGTTCGTTCATCCCATGCAGGTGAGGCGATTCCGTCCGCTCACCGTGTCGGTCACGGTGCTGTGGCTGGCTACCGTGCTGTGGATGACGGCCGAATCCCCGCTCGGCAAGCCAGCGGTGGGCACGGCCTTGCTGATCGCTTGCCCGCTGTACATCGTGGCAATCGGCGCGTGGCGAACGGTCGGCCGCGGCGCGCTCGAGGCTGCAGCCACCGAAGCTCAGCTGGCCAGCGCTTAACACACATGGGCCTCGGCCACCTGACAGACGTACCCGGGGTACTGGTCGGTCACCATCAGCGGCGCGGGCCAGGTTGGCGCACCGGCACCACGGTGGTACGCGTCGACGGGGGCGCAATGGCCTCGTGCGATGTTCGCGGTGGCGGGCCCGGCACGCGCGAAACCGACCTCCTCGATCCGACGGCGATGATCGACAAGGTCCAGGCGATCTGCCTCTCGGGCGGCAGTGCATACGGGCTGGCAGCCGCGCACGGTGTTATGCGCTGGCACGAGGAACACCAAGCCGGCTTCCCGGTCGGACCGGAGCTACACCACGTTGTGCCGATCGTTCCCGCTGCGGTGATTTTCGACCTGGGGCGGGGTGGCGACTTCGCCCATCGGCCAGACGACAACTTCGGATACCGAGCCTGCGCTGCTGCCCGCCGGGGAGATGTCCCGATAGGCGCCGTCGGTGCCGGTACGGGAGCAGTCGCCGGCGGTTTGCAGGGTGGAGTCGGTACCGCAAGCATGACCCTCGATGACGGCGTGGTAGTAGCCGCATTGGCTGTCGTCAACGCTGCTGGCGAGGTCATCTCCCCGATCACCGGTCTGCCACGATTCGCAGAAGGCCTCGACCTCCGTCGCCCGTCCTCATCACACCGACAGGCATTGATCGACGCCACTCGTACACCTGCAACACCGCTGAACACCACGATCGGGGTGATCGCGACCTCAGCCGGGTTGACCAAGCCCGAATGCCGCAGGATGGCGGCAGTTGCCCACGATGGACTGGCCAGGGCGATCCGGCCCGTGCACTCGATGTTCGACGGTGACACGATCTTCTGCCTTTCGACTGGACAGCACACCATTGCTGCAGCGAGCCAACCCGGCCTGCGTCGAACCGACACACGGCCGGGGGCAGTCAACACCCTGCTGGCTGCCGCCGCGGACTGCTTCGCACTCGCGTGCACGCGCGCCGTCATCGAGGCCAGATCGATCGGCGGAGCGCCGAGTTACCGCGATTTGTGTCCCAGCGCCTTCCCGACGCGGAAGTAGGCCATGCAGGGCTTTATCGGTGTGACTTTTGGAACGGGCACGAGGGTCGATAGCTTGGCCTTGGCGTCGGGGAGAACCTCACCCCGGTCTAAGGAGGCAACAGCTTCATGACCAGCGAGACGCACGAACGACCGAAGGTCACGGTTCCCGAGCTCGCTCGGATGAAAGTGCTCGGCGAGAAGATCTCCATGATCACCGCCTACGACGTCACATTCGCCCGCCTTGTCGACCTCGCCGGTGTCGACATGATCCTGGTCGGCGATTCGGTCGGCATGGTCGTGCAAGGCGAGGCCAACACCATCCCGGTGGCCCTCGACGACATGGTGTATCACGTGCGACTGGTGTCGCGCGCCAAACCGCGAGCTCTCATTGTCGGTGACCTGCCGTTCGGCTCGTATCAGGTCAGCCCGCAGCAGGCTGTCGAGAGTTCGATCCGGTTGATGAAGGAAGGCGCCGAGTGCGTCAAGCTCGAAGGTGGCGTCGTGATGGGCGAGACCATTGAGGCCCTTACCCGTGTCGACATTCCTGTCGTCGGCCATATCGGCCTCACGCCACAAAGCTTCCACCGTATGGGCGGCCACAAGGTGCAGGGCCGCACCACTGGGTTCGAGGCCGGTGGGCGCGAGCGCCTGCTGGAGGACGCTCACGCAGTCGAGCAGGCCGGGGCGTGTGCGATGGTGATCGAGGGCGTTCCTTTGGATCTCGCCGCCGAGATCACCAAGAAGGTGTCGATCCCCACGATCGGGATTGGAGCCGGTCCTTGGTGCGATGGCCAGGTGCTGGTGCTGCACGATGTCTTGGGTCTCAGCGACCTGTCGCTGAAATTCACCAAGCAGTACGCCAACCTGCGCAGCGCGGCGATCGAGGCGACGGCCGCCTACGTCCGCGAGGTTCGTGACGGCACCTGGCCCGACGACGCCCATAGCTTCCACTGAGCCCACCCTCATGCAGATCTGTCGCGACCCGCTGTCGATGCACGCGTGGAGTCGGGCCCAGCATGATGACGGGCGGCGCATCGGTTGTGTGCCGACGATGGGAGCGCTGCACCTCGGTCATCTGGCGTTGATGGATGGAGCCCGCCTGCGCTGCGATGTCGTGGTCGTGTCGATCTTCGTCAACCCGCTGCAGTTCAACTGTAGCGACGACTTCGACAAGTATCCGCGCCCTATCGACATCGACGTCGACGCGTGTCTCGCGGCCGGCGTCGACGCCGTGTACGCACCGACCGCCGCGGCCATGTATCCGACGGGCTTTCAGACCCACGTCGAGCCGGGTGTGCTGGCCAACTCGCTGGAGGGTGCCAGTCGACCCGGACACTTCCGCGGGGTCACGACGGTCGTTGCCAAGCTGTTCGGCGCGATCCAACCCGACGTCGCAGTCTTCGGTCAGAAGGACTTCCAGCAATTGGCGATCATTCGCCAGATGGTGCTCGACCTCGACATGGATATCGAGATCGTCGGGCTGCCGACCGTTCGTGAAGCCGATGGCCTGGCGATCTCGAGCCGCAACCAACAACTGAGCCTCGACGACCGGCGAGCAGCAGTCTGCGTGGTGCAGGCCCTACGAACTGCCGTCGCCGCTGTCGCCGAGGGTGAACGCAACGCGACGCGGTTACTGAATCTGGCTACGGACCGAATCGAGGCAGAGCCCCGAGCACGTCTGGAGTACGTCCACATCGTGGATCCGCTGACGCTCGACCCCGTCGAGGAAGTGGATCAGCAGGCTGTCATCGTCGCTGCGGCCAGGTTCGGCGACGTTCGACTGATCGACTACCTCCCCCTCCGCCCCTGACCCTCCGGCTGCGGATGGTTAGCGATCGGGCAGCCAGCCGGAGAGCGCCAGGGCCATCGCGACGCCGTTCATGATGGCGTGAGCGATCATCGTCGGGGCAATGCGGCGGATCAGAAAGGCCGCACCTCCCAGCACGCAGCCCACCGTGCCCAGCACCAGGATCAAGCCGATGTTGCCGGTGCCACGGATCGGATCGAAGTGGGCCAGCCCGAACAACACACCCTGCACACCGATCGCGACCACGACTCCATTTCGCGACAGCAGACCGCGCAACATCACCCCGCGAAAGACAATCTCCTCGGCGATCGGAGCCGCAACGACCGCGAGCACAAGCAACGAGATGACGTACCCGCGATCACTGCCGAGATCCGACACATCCTTGGCGTTGCCGGTGAACGGAATGTTCAACGCGATCACGATCGCTGCAACCACAACCTGCGCAATCAGGCACGCCACCCACGTCACGGGACCCCAACCGGCGTCGACCCATCGGGCGCTGAGGCCGATGTCGGTGCGGAATCGGCCGGTTCCCCAGCGACGGCTGGCGTACCAACACCACAGCAGGGACGGCGCGTACCCGATGAACGCGAGGATCGAGACATAGACGGCGATGGGCCATTCAAATTCGGAGATCGCCTTCAGGAGATACCGGCTGGCTATCAGCGACACCAACAGCGTGATGACCGCGCCCCACGCTGCGCGAATCGGCAGGCTCGGATGCGGCTGGGGCAGCGGCACCGGCATGGCGACGTGGCCCGTCCATGACCGACCGTCCCAGTATCGCACCGCCGAGTTGTTCCACGGATCGGGGAACCAGCCGGTCGGGGTTGGCAACATCGGCGCCAGCGTAGGGCGGCCGCAGATGTATTGCGTAGTGTCGCGCCGATGACCGACCCCCGTGCTGTTTCGTTCTGGCTCGACTCGCTTCCGGCCGATCACAACTTCGCTACACGCCAACAACTGCAGGGCAACATCACCGCCGACGTCGCCATCGTGGGCGCCGGATACACAGGACTGTGGACGGCCTACTACCTGCGACAGATCGATCCGACCTTGCGCGTCGTTGTTGTCGAGGCCGAGTTCGCCGGCTTCGGGGCCAGCGGACGCAACGGCGGCTGGCTCTCGGCGCTCTTGCCGATGACCTTCGAGAAGATGGCCGCCCAGCACGGTCGCGACGGAGCGATCGCGATGCAGCGCTCGATGCACGACGCCGTCGACGAGGTCGCCCGCGTGACCACACTGGAGGGCATCGATTGTCATCTGGCCAAGGGCGGGTACCTCAATCTCGCTCGAACGCAACCCCAGGTCAGACGGGTGCACGAGCTCTTGGAGTACTACCGCTCGTGGGGATTTGGCGATGAGGACTATCGGTGGTTGACGGCCGACGAGGCATCGGCACGTCTCAACGCCAGCAAGGTGCTGGGTGCCGGCTATACGCCCCATTGCGGGGCGATTCATCCGGCACGCCTCGTTCGTGGACTGGCTGAAACGGTCGAGCGGGCTGGCACGACGATCTACGAGAAGACCCGCGTCGTCGAACTGGGCGACCGACAGCTGCGCTGTGAAACCGGCACGGTGTCGGCAGATGTGGTCGTGCGTGCGACAGAAGGATTCACTGCCCGGCTTCCGGGCGAGCGGCGAACCGTCGCACCGATCTACTCACTGATGATCGCCACCGAACCGCTGCCCGACTCCTTCTTCGACGAAGTCGGCTGGGCGCAGCGCGAGACCTTCAACGACGATCGACGCCTGATCATCTACGGCCAGCGCACCGCCGACAATCGCATCGCGTTTGGTGGCCGTGGCGCGCCCTACCACTTCGGGTCGGCAATCAAGCCAGAGTTCGATCGTCACCAGGGCGTGCAGGACTCGTTGCGCGCCTTGCTCGGCGAGTTGTTCCCGGCGCTCGGTAGCGCCAAGGTGACGCACCGCTGGGGCGGTCCCATCGGCGCCCCGCGCGATTGGTACTGCTCCGTTGGTTTCGACGAGGCCGCGGGTCGGGCGTGGGCAGGCGGCTATGTCGGCGACGGTGTAACGACCACGAACCTGGCCGGGCGAACGCTGGCCGATCTGATCACGCGCCGCGACACCGATCTTGTCTCGCTGCCATGGGTCAACCACCGCTCCCGAAAATGGGAGCCCGAACCGTTCCGTTGGCTCGGCATCAACGCCATGCTGCGATTGCCGATTGGCGCCGACAGCTACGAGGAACGGACCGGCAAGACCGAAAAGGTCCGCAGCAAGATCCTCGCGCGATTCATCGGCCACTAATCGGGAAATCGTGTCGGCACCTTGTCGGCGTATAGCCAGGTCGCAAAGAACTCGGTCAGGTCCTGGCCGGCGACCTTGCTGGCCAGTGTCACGAACTCCTCGGTCGTGCGCGACGATCCGTTGTTGTCCGCCACCCAGCGACGCAGCACGCGGAAGAACAGATCGTCGCCAATGGTCTTGCGCAACGCGTGCAGCACGATCGCCCCACCGTCGTAGCTGTTGAATCCGAACATCTCGTCGACGCTGGGGCTGGCAGGCGACCGCTGATCGCGCTCTGCGAGCCCGGCGCCGGCGAAATCAGCGATCGGCTGCACACCGATGTGATCGAGCCACATCCATTCGGCGTACGTCGCGAAGCTCTCGTTGAGCCACACGTCGGTCCATCTGGCAGGGGACACCGCATCCCCGAACCACTGATGCGACAACTCGTGCGACAGGAGCAGTTCTTGAATCTGATCGAGCCGACCGCTGGAGAAGTCGTCGCGACTGAACTGCGAACGCCCCAACGTCTCCATTGCCAATCCGGGGACGCTGTCGATGATGGCAATGCCATACCGATCGAGTGGATATGCGCCGAAGTAGTCGTCGAAGAAGTCGATCTGATCGTCGATCGTGTCGAGGTAGGGCTGCATCTTCGTGCGATCGTTGCGCAGCACGATGCTCGACAAGGGCAGCCCGTTGGGGCTCACACCATCGACGATCTCGTAGTCGCCGGTCACCAGTTGAATCAGATACGTCGCCATCGGCCGATCCTCCTGCCAGATCCACGTGTCACCCGAGGCCGTCGATGTGTGCTCGACGAGGGCGCCGTTGGCGACTGCAGTCACGCCTGCTGGCACGGTGAGTTCGAACCGAAACGTCGCCTTGTCACTCGGATGGTCGTCGCACGGCATCCACGTGCTCGTGCCTTCTGGCTCATTGATCACGTACGAACCGCCGGGTGACTGGAACCAGCCAACTTGTTCACCGGCGGCCGATGGCACCGGCTCTGGTTTTAGCGTGTAGGTCACGTCGACCGCGACGTGTTGACCGGTAGTGAGGGCGTTGGCCGGAGTGATCAACAATTCAGGCGGCGCGGCGTCGAACTCGGCCGGCACTCCATCCACCGACACCGCAGAGACATCGGGACCCGATGAGTCCAAGGAGAACGCCTGGCGATCCTCGGTCATGACGAGATCGAGATGTGCGTTGGCCGAGATGTCGTTGCGAAACGGGTCGTACTCAAGGATCAGGGTGTAGTGCTCCACGTCAATGCCTGGATTGCCGAGCGACGGGAACAACGTGTCGCCAACACCATCTTCACCGCGCCCAGAGCCAGCGGCCGTTGTGGTCGTATCGTCATCAGGTCGGGTAGCGGTGGGCTCGCTCGACGGGGTCACCGGAGCGGTCACATCGACCGCCACGGATGTCGCCACCATCGACGTCTGGTTCGATCGTGCACCGGTCGAGGTCACATCGGAGCCGGACGCGCAGGCGGCCAGATAGACGCCCAGACTGGCAATCAGCAACAAGCCACCCGTCTGTCGATGCACGGCCTGCGACGTTACCGTCAACGGTGCACGGAGTGGTCGCGCACCTCGGCACGAAGTCGCACCGTGTACACCGAATCGCCCGACAGCACCCCACCTCGAGCGAACAGGCGTCCCGCCTGCCAGTTCGACAAGCCGAGCTCGGGCTGATTGAGCGCGAATTGCCCGTCCACCCATCTGGTGAAGCCATTGCCGACAAACGGTGCAGCGACCGCTGCGTAGAACCAGTCGTGCTCGTCGCTGTCGTCGCTGATCAGCGAAGCCGCAAGTCGCGGGCTGTGCTGGTTGAACAGCGCCACGGCCTCGGCCAGCGAGTCGAACTCGACGAGCCAGTACTCAGGCGAGTCCTCCCACTCCCACTCCTCGCCGAGACGGTCGAGTTCACCCGAATCGACCTCGTGAACAATCGCCTGCGTCCCCCGCTGGTCGGCAGCGCGCTGGGCCGCCGCGGCAACAACTCCCCGCAACTCGGCGGAGCGCGATCGGTGCACACAGCACACGTTCATCGTGTTGCACACCTTTCGATCCAGCGAGCGTTCGACGGTGTCGCCGAGCACGACTGCATCGGCATGTTGTGACGCCACGATCCACGCTCCCCCTGTGCCGTGCAGACTGACGGGTACCCCATGCTGGCGGGCAACGGCTCCGAGCTGGGCAACGGCCACTCCCGATCCCCGGGCCACAGCCAGCCCGAGACGAGTGTCGGCGAACAGGGCCCAGCCGGCGGCATGGACGGCCGACTCGACGAGTTGTACCGCCCCGGCCGGGAGGCCTGCCGCTGCCAAGGCCGGCGTCACGCAGCAGCGCATGATGGCCTGCGCTGTGCCCAGCGCGTCGCTGCCGATCCGGAACACGGCCGTATTGCCCGTGCGCAGCACGCCGGTGGCATCGGCAAACACGTTCGGACGGCCTTCGAACACGAACCCCACGACACCCAGCGGGGCGCGCCAGGAGGACACCGACCATTGCTGATGATCGATGGTCGACAGCAGTTGGTGCCGACGGGTGGACGAGGCACCCCAGCTTCGCAATCCTGCTGCCATGTCGGAGCGCATTGTCGGCGACAGTTGCAGTCGAGTGGTTGACCTGCCCTTGGCCAGCGCTGCTTCGACATCGGCGCGATTGGCGTCGAGGACGGCGGCAAAGGCCGCGTCGTCGGCGACGGCCCCGGCGAAGCGAGCGAAGAAGTCGGTGACCTGATCATCGCTGCATGCGGCAAGCATGGTGAAGGCGTCGACCGCATTCGTGACAGCCGCTGTCACCAGCACGTGCTCGGCTCGAGGGATGTGCAACAAATCGCCTGTGTCTTGCACGATCACGAGGCGATCACCGGGGGCGAAGGATCTGGCCAGGTCTGCTGACACGACTGTGACCTGATCACCGCCGTAGACCAGCACCTGGCCTTCGGTCAGTTCCGTGAGCTGGGTCATCGGTCGCTCCGTCGCGGCGATCTCATCGCTCGCTAGCGTACGACGGATGGCAGCGAACAACCCTGACGACCGGCTGTACTTCCGACAACTGCTTTCCGGGCGTGACTTTGCCATCGCCGACCCCATCGCCCAGCAGATGGTCAACTTCGTCTACGCCGTCGGTGATCGCACCACGGGTGAATGCCTGCTGGTGGATCCGGCATACGCGGTGGGCGATTTGCTCGACGCGGTCGCGGCCGATGACATGCGGGTCACCGGAGTGCTGGCCACGCACTACCACCCCGATCATGTCGGCGGGTCGATGATGGGCTACACCATCGAAGGCATCGCCGCTCTGCTCGAGCACGTCGACTGCCCGATCCACGTGCAGCGCGACGAGGTACCGTGGGTGCAACGCACGACCGGTGTCGGCGACACCCACCTCGCGGTGCACGAGCCCGGCGATGTCGTACAGGTCGGGTCAGTCGAGGTCACGCTCATCCACACGCCTGGACATACCCCGGGCAGTCAGTGCTTTCACGTCGACGGACGATTGGTCAGTGGCGACACGTTGTTCCTCGACGGATGTGGTCGTACCGACCTGCCAGGCAGCGACCCCGCGGAGATGTACGCCAGCCTGCAAAAACTCGCAGCGATGCCGGCCGCCACGGTCGTCTACCCGGGCCATCGGTACTCGCAACCGTCGAGCGCTTCACTGGAATCGATCTGTCAGAACAATTACGTCCTCAGGCCGAAGTCAGCCGAGCAGTGGCTGCAAATGTTCGGCGGCTAGCTAGATCGCCAGGCTTGCCGCGAGCGACACGATCGCGATGTGGTAGGTGACCATGATCGCAAGGTGCATCCAGGTGCGTTCGGCGACGAACTGACCCCAACCGAGGATCGTGTCGCTGATGATGAAGGCCATCGCGCCAAGCATGATCAGCCAGTTTCCTGTTGCCCAGCCAACGACGCACATCGACGAGATCACCACAAGATAGGCACGCACAGGGAGGCCGAATCCCTTCTTCGCGGCACCGCTCACGACGGGCCCCGCGACTGTTCCAAGGAGCAGCGCGCAACCGACGATAGCGACGATCGCGAGAGGCCAGCGGTCGAGACCCCGTGAGACGAACATCACGATGAAGGCGACGTGACCGAGCAGGAACGCCGCCAATCCGACAACGAAGCGATCGACGGCAGGCAGCAACGCGACATCACCGAGCAGACACAATGCCAGGGCGGCGATGGTGACGATCGTTGCCCCATCCGGTCCATCGGCCAGCGCGGCAACGACGATCGCACCGATCGTGGCCAGCGGCTTGGAGACCAGTTCGATCCGATCGTTTGGCTTCCACCGCGAGTACCAATTGACGATGGCAGCGATCATCGTTGCGGCAAGGGCGATGAGCATGAGACGACTCGTCCCTCACACAATCGCATTGATGATGGCGCTGACTGCCGCGACAACCAACAGCAGCAGGACCAACCATCTGAATCGTTCGCCGTGAACGTGCTTGCGGATCGGGAAGCCGAGCAGTTGCCCGAACAGCATGGCCGGGATGGTGACGGCAGCGGCGACGATCCCGTCGCGGGTGATCTTGCCGGAGGCGATGAACAGGGCCAATCCACCGATGTTGCTCAACGCGAACACCGTCGAGATCGTCGCCCGGAACGTCACCGCCGACAGCTGTCGTGCCTGTAGCACGAACACGAGCGGCGGTCCATTGGTCGACAGTGATGTGGCCAGCACACCTGAGATGAAGCCGGAGCCGTAGTCGAGGCGCGGGCCGACGTGATGCAGGTTGACGCGCATGGCCAGCAACACGACCGCCACCAGCACGGCGATTCCAAGTAGGAGCCGCAGCACGTTGTCGTTGACCGAGACGAACACCAGAAGTCCTAGCGGCATTCCGACGTACGCCCCGATCGTCATTCGTCGTACCAGCACGTTGTCAGCCACGGCGCGGTCCTTGTACGCCTGCCAACTGGTGACAAAGATTCCCGTCAGGGTGCTGACCACCACAGCGATCTTCGGCTCGATCGCCAACGTCATCAGTGGCACGGCGAGTAGAGCGAATCCGAAGCCGGCCACGATCTGCATGAATGCGGCCACGAAAACCGCCGCCCCAACGACAATCAGTTGAGCGGTCGTCACGAGCATCGATTCTGACACGGCGAGCCCCCTGCTCCTCGCTTCGCTTTAGGCTGCGCTGCATGCTGCCGATCATCGACATCACCTCGCCGGCAGCACCCGGCGAGATCGATCAGGCGTGCCGCACATTCGGGTTCTTCGCGATTCGTAACCACGATGTCGACGACGAGTTGCGGCGCGATGTGCTCCGCGCTGCGATCGACTTCTTCGGTCGCAGTGACGACGAGAAGCAACACGTTGCCCTCGTGCACGGTGGTTCGGCGTGGCGTGGATGGTTTCCGCTGGGCGGCGAGCTGACATCCGGTGTCGCCGATCTCAAGGAGGGCTACTACTTCGGTCGCGAGTTGCCGGTCGACGGCAGGCCGATGCACGGGCCCAACATCTGGCCCACTGAGCCGGCATCGTTGCGACCCCTGGTGCTTGAATGGATGGCGACGATGGAGCCGCTGGCCCAGACCGTGTTGTCACTGATGGCCGAGGGCCTCGGACTCGACTCCACATTTTTCCGCAATGACCTGACGGCCGATCCAACCCCGCTCTTTCGCATATTCCGCTACCCACCGCACCCACCCGACGGCATTGATCGCTGGGGTGTCGCCGAACACAGTGACTATGGCCTGCTCACGCTGCTGGCCCACGACGGCACGGCGGGCCTACAGGTGAGGGTCGGCGAGGCGTGGATCGACGCACCGCACGACCCGAAGCTGATCATCTGCAATCTCGGCGACATGTTGGACCGATTGACGGCTGGCCGGTACCGCTCGACCCCACACCGGGCCCGCAACAGGTCGGGGGCCGATAGATACTCACTGCCGTTCTTCCTGGATCCAGGGTGGGAAGCAGTGATCGAAACCATTGATCTCGACGATGATTGGACAGCGCCGGTCGATGCCGACCGACGATGGGATCGCGCCAACCTGCGCGACCTCAGTGGTACGTACGGGGATTGGTTGACTGCCAAGGTCAGCCGTGTCTTCCCGCAGCTCGCAGACGCGGTGATCGATGGGGAACGGCAGGGTGTCAGCGGCTGAGGGTGTAGATGCGGCTGACGCGGTCGACATCGGTCACTAGCCAGCCGTCGCCCAACAACGGCTGCATCGCATCGCGAAGGCCGACGCGAGCCTCGAACGCATGGCGCACGGCAGAGGCGATCTCATCTGCGGTGACCGGTGGCACCAGGATCTCGACCGACTCTGCGCCGGCGAATCTGACACCGAGGAGCTGCCACTCGACGACGAGGCGGTCGCTCGGCAACCCCCCGTTTATCCCGCCCATCGGTCCGTAGAAGTTGGAGTGGTATTCCACACCGACGGCGCCCAGCGACCGGAGATTGAGATGGGCGTTACCAAGCTGCAGCGGGTCGAACGTCCAGCGCATCGCCGTGCGGCCGTTGGCCAGGCACCAGTCGCGCTGATGCTGCTTCAACGCCACCCCCAGCCCCGTACGCCGGTAGTCGGGGTCGACAGCGAGGTAGTGCGAGTGCAGGACGTGACGCTGATGTGTGGCGAACCCGTACACCGATCCGACTAGGCGGTCGCCGTCGAACGCGCCGATGGCCATGCCGCCTTCGCTGATGGTGGCCACCAGCAGATTGACCGCGACCAGGTCGACGTCGCCCCAGACACGCGCTTCCAATACCGGCATCGG
>JAYTZE010000026.1:0-4569 GCA_043742385.1 Ilumatobacteraceae bacterium | reverse complement strand
TGATCTCGTTGGGGTTGGACGAGCGCACGGCGGTGATCTGCGCAGACGTCGCCGATGTCCCGAGCACCACGGGCGACTTCGACGTGGTGACCGCGCGTAGCTTCGCCGACCTGTCGACCACGACCCGATTTGTCGACAAGCTCCTCGCCGATCGTGGCCAAGCGCTGATCAGCGAGCCCCCCACAGACCGCTCGGCGCAATGGGCAGCGGTGCTCGACGGATACCCGCGACTTGTCGATGCCGGTGTTGAGCAGGGCATTCGTCGGTTGCAGCGCCCGTAGGAACCCCACGTGTTTCACGTGAAACAGTTACCCACCGGGTCGGTGCGGTTCCACGTGAAACATCTACGAACCCGGCATCCCCCTTCCCCATATCATCAGCCGCTACGATTCAGCCGCGAACCGCAGTGCCGTCGACCCGCGTGAACAGGAGTTCTTCCTCGATGACCGCAACCGAATCTACCGAGGGCCGCCCGCTGCCCCGGGTGATCGCCATCGCCAACCAGAAGGGCGGCGTTGGTAAAACAACGACCACAATCAACCTTGGCGCCTGTCTGGCCGAGCTGGGCTTTCGAACCCTGATCATCGACCTCGATCCGCAGGGCAATGCCTCGACTGGTCTCGGGATCGAGAACCGTGGGATCGAGACATCGATGTACCACGTGATCATGCATGAGGTGCCGTTGGAGAACTGCATCGAGCCGTCGTCAGTCAAAAATCTCTTCGTAGCTCCTGCCAGTCTCGATCTCGCGGGCGCAGAGATCGAGTTGGTGCCGGCGTTCAGCCGGGAGAACCGGCTTCGCAAGGCGGTTCACGCTGTACTGGACGACTACGACTATGTCTTGATCGACTGCCCGCCATCGCTCGGTCTGCTGACCGTGAATGGTCTCAATGCTGCCGACGAGGTGCTTGTTCCGATTCAGTGCGAGTACTACGCGCTCGAGGGGCTCGGTCAGTTGCTGCGCAACGTTGACCTCGTCAAGCGCAATCTCAATCCGACCCTGGAGGTCACCACGATCGTGTGCGTGATGTATGACGCGCGGACCAAACTCGCCGAACAAGTGGTGAAGGAAGTCCGCGAGCACTTCGGCGACAAAGTCTGTCGCACCGTCGTGCCGCGCACGGTGCGCTTGTCCGAGGCCCCCTCGTTCGGGCAGCCGATCATCACCTTCGATTCAACATCTCGAGGCGCGGCGGCATACCGCAGCGTGGCAAAGGAGGTCAGTCATGGCTCGACTCGGCGGTCTCGGTAAGGGACTCGGCGCTCTGATTCCTTCGGAGACCGGCTCCATCGACGGCGATTCCCCACGGCTCGTCGATCTGCCGATCGATAGCATCATCCCAAATCAACATCAGCCTCGTGTCCACTTCGATGAGGAATCGCTCGCCGAACTGGCTGCATCGATCCGTGAGATCGGCGTGCTACAGCCAGTGTTGGTCAGACCGGTCGGCGACAGCGCCTACGAGCTCGTCGCCGGCGAACGCCGTTGGCGGGCGGCGCGGCGTGCTGGTCTCGCTGTCGTTCCGGCGATCGTACGCAATACCGATGATCTGGGATTGGTCGAGCGGGCCCTGGTCGAGAACCTGCATCGGCAGGATCTGACACCGCTGGAAGAGGCCGCCGCCTACCAGCAGTTGATCGAGGATTTCGATCTCACCCACGAACAAGTGGCCAATCGGGTCGGCAAGAGCCGCTCGGCCGTGACCAACACCTTGCGGTTGATGTCGCTGCCGCCGGGCATCCAGCACCTGCTCGCCGATGGTCGGCTGACCGCCGGGCATGCCAGAGCGCTGCTTGGCACGCCCGATCGCACAATGCAGGAGCAACTTGCCCGCCAGGCGGCGGCGGAGAACTGGTCGGTCAGGATGCTCGAGGATGTGATTCGCGAGCGTGGCGAGCCGACGTCGACAGTCACCCGATTGCCCGTTCGTGTCCCCGACGGAGCCGGGCTGACGCCAGCGACCCGACTCCGCGCCCCCGGTCTGCTCGAACTCGAGGAGTTGCTGGCCGAGCACTTGCAAACGCGGGTTGGCGTCACCATGGGGACCAAGCGCGGGCGAGTGGTGATCGATTTTGCCGATCTCGAGGATCTCGAGCGCATCTACCACGTGATGACGAACCCGCCGGACTCAATTGCATAGATCCTACGTTCAGTGATCTGATTACTACAGAGCGTGTGGATTGTCATAGAAGTGTCAAGTTGAGGGTTGCACACACCTAGTGGACAAGGCTGTGGATAAACGCTCAGGTAGACCGTGAGACCCACTGCTCGACGGCCTCGATGATGGCTGCTGCGATGGCTGGACCAGCGTCGATGGCAATTCGCACCGGACCGAAGATGCATTGCACAGCCGGCATCCGAGTCTCGCGCAGCATCGGCAAGCGCATTCCGCGCACTTCGGGCCTCAGATCGGCGAGATCACCGAGGCGATCGACAATTAGCTCCGCCAGTGAGCGCCCACCGGCCGATTCGAACGTCGGGACTCGGTAGAACTGCACCGCCGCGGCCGGCTCGGTGTGACTCTCGAAGCCAAGATAGACATCGGCCGCGAAATGATTGGCGGCGGTTGCCTGGGTCACGGCGTCGGGCTCGTCAAGCGACATCACCGTCGCCCCGCGGAGGCGCAGTTCGCGAGAAAGTGTCCTGGTCAGAGCGCTGAGACCGCCGTATTGTCCGACCACGATGCGACATTCGGCGACTGAGCCGAGACCGGCACGCAGGCGCTCGCGCTCGCGCACAGCGGCAATCCCTGGACCAGCACCGGATTGCGAGCTGACGATCGTGAGGGTTCGCACAGTGTCGGGGCCACACACACCATCGGCCGCTGTTCCGCAGTTCGACTGGAACTCCTCCAACGCCCGAGCCGTGCCGGGGCCGAGGATGCCGTCGACACGCCCACAATCGAAGCCGAGGCGGGCGAGCCGGGACTGCAGTTCGGCCACGTCGTCGCCCCGCAGGTTCGGAGAAGTGAGAAACAACAGGCGATCACCTAACTTCCAGCTGGCCTCGACGAGGGCGGTCCAGGTTTGCTCGTCGCAGCGCCCATCGCAGCGCAAGCCGCGTCCGGTTTGAAAGGCACGGACGGCAGCTTCAGTGGCACGACAAAAAGACGCCGCTTCGGCGGCGACGGGCGGAAACCCGGCGGCACCGAGGCGGCGCTGCAGATCGCGTATGGCCTCGCCGCGCTGACCGGGCGTCAGCGGGAAGTAGGCAGAAATTCGTCGAGCTCCTGAAGCAGCTGACCTTTGCCTTTGGCACCAACGAGACGCTTGCGCACCTCGCCGCCGCTGAAGATCAACAGGGTCGGAATGCTCATGACGTTGAATCGCATGGCGATCTCGGGATTCTCGTCGACGTTGAGCTTGGCGATGGTCAGATGGTCACCCTGCTCAGCAGCGATTTCACCCAGTATCGGGGCGATCATCTTGCACGGGCCACACCATTCGGCCCAGAAATCAACAATCACGGGCTTGTCGGCCGCAGCCACAGTCTCGTCGAACGTGGAGGTGGTAAGAGTGACGATGCCAGCGGTCATGGCGGGTCCTTTCGATTGGAATCGTGATGCTATCGGTACTGAACGATGCTGCCGAGGCATGCATTCCCCGCGCCGTGGTGACGGTCGGCACGCAGAACTAGCTGAGCGATTCCAGCCATCGTTCGCAGTCGATTGCCGCCATACAGCCGGATCCGGCAGCGGTGATCGCCTGGCGGTAGGTGTGGTCTTGCACGTCGCCACAGGCGAAAACACCGGGAACGTTGGTGTACGACGAGCCCGGCCGGGTGATGAGGTACCCGCTGTCTTCCATGTCGAGCACGCCTTTGAAGAGATCGGTGTTGGGTCGGTGCCCGATGGCAACGAACAACCCGGTGACCGGCAAGGTGGAGACCTCGTCGGTCAGCACGTTGCGTACCACGGCCCCCTCCAATTTCGTGTCACCGACGAGATCTTCGACGACGCTGTTCCACATGATCTCGATCTTCGGATTGTTGAGCGCTCGGTCCTGCATGATCTTCGATGCGCGTAGTGTGTCGCGACGGTGAATCATGGTGACCTTGGACGCGAACTTGGTCAGGAACGTGGCCTCCTCGACAGCACTGTCGCCGCCGCCGGCCACCGCAATCTCCTGTCCGCGGAAGAAGAAGCCATCGCATGTCGCGCACGTAGACAGGCCATAGCCCAACAGCCTTGACTCGGCCTCGAGGCCAAGCATCAGGCTTTGCGCACCAGTCGAAACGATCACGGCATCGGCAGTGAATTGCTTGCCACGCACACTGAGCTTGAACGGTCGCTCGCTGAAGTCGACCGCTGTCACCTTTTCGGTCAGGAACTCGGCGCCGAAACGCAGTGCCTGCTCGCGAAACTTGACCATCAATTCGGGGCCCATGATGCCGTCGGGGAAGCCGGGAAAGTTCTCGACGTCGGTGGTCAACATCAGTTGCCCGCCCGGCTGATCGGATGTGCTCGATGGCTCGCCCTCGATCACCAATGGATGGAGGTTGGCTCGGGCAGCATAGATCGCTGCTGTCAGCCCGGCCGGACCCGAGCCGACGATGACGACGTGGTGGTG